>CAXUNV010000109.1:0-3842 GCA_964252355.1 uncultured Chthoniobacterales bacterium
GTCCCAGTCCGAAACCGACGTCGGGTCCAAAGGAGAGCCCCACCCCAAAACCAAGCCCGAAGGCGAGTCCGAAACCGAGCCCCAGTCCGAGCGCATCGCCCAAAGCGTCACCCGACGCCAGCGCCTCACCCAAGGCAGTGGCGAGCCCCAAAGCGTCACCGAAAGCTTCACCCAAGCCGGGCGCGAGTGCGTCGCCTAAGCCGTCGGTTGCGGCGAGTTCACCCGACAAAAAGAAAGGCGAGAACGCCGAAGCCGCGGCGTCGCCTTCACCGTCGTCCAAAGCGGCTGGGGCCACGGGGGACGGTGACGCAAAAAAACCGCCCCGGGCGGAGCGGGTGGACGGTGCCGGTTCCCGTGGAGGGCCACCGGGCCCGGGCTCCGGGTCGGGATCGGGTCAAGGACAAGGCAACGGGTCCGGGGATGTTTCTGGGTACGCCGAGATCATCAAAGCCCGGTTCGACGCCGCTTGGGATCAGCCACGTGGCCAGATCCCGCCCGGGTCGCACTTGGTGGTGACGGTGAAACTGAAGATTCTGCCAGACGGCACGGTCACCGATTTTACGGTGCTGGAGGGATCTGGGAACGGCGTGGTGGATGAGACGGTGCGCGAAGCGGGGCGCAGGATCGCCCGGCTGCCACCCCCGCCCGGCGGGGCGGCGTTCAACCCGGTCGTGCGGTTTGAGTTGGGCGATTAGGCGGAGGACCGCCGTGGCGGGTTTCTGGTCCCTTGTCTCTGGTTTTTGGTTGGGGCAGGCGGAACGCCCACCTCTCGGGGACGGGCGGAACCCGCGGGCGACCCGGTGGGGCGAAAACCCGGACGCCTGCAACGAGCCGATGGCACGAGAGAACGTCCGGCGGGCGGTTTGAGCCTGTGTGGAGCTTCCCCGACGGCGCGCCGAAAGGGTGATTCGGCGCCGGCTCAGACCAATGGGCGGTCGTCTGCCGCGAGAGTGGCTCGGCCTGCCCATTGGGTCTTCGCCCCACCGGGTCTTCTGGGACGGCGGCGTCTGGGTTCTAACCTTGCCCCGCCAAACGTCGGTTGGCGGGGCCGCCTGGTTTGTTGTCGTGCGCTTTCAGCGCTGGCCCATTTCTCACGGCCCACCTGGGGCTGCGCCCCAGGCTAGGTATCTGGCCGCCGCTTCGCGGCTAAGGCGGACTCGCCCAGTGGGCGCTACGTCAAACGCCAAACGCTAAACTTTTAACGTCTCACGGCTTCTTAAGCCGTCGCTTCGGCCCGGATCTGCGCGCCGGCCGCGCTCGGGTCGGGGCTGGGCGCGAGCGTCACCCGAACCGATTTGAACGTCGGTTGGTTGCTCTTTTCCGCCACGCTGGTGATGGGCACCAAGACGTTTCCTTCCGGATAGTAGGTCGCTACGCACCCCCGTGGGATCGCGTAAGGCACCACCAAGAACCGGGCGGCGTGCCGGGTCCGATCGGCGAAATGGCTGGTGATGTCGACGGGCTGTCCGGCGACGAACCCACTCGCCTCGACGTCGGCCGGGTTCATGAAGAGGACCCGTCGACCGTTGAAAATCCCGCGGTAGCGGTCGTCCAAGCCATAGATGGTGGTGTTGAACTGGTCGTGCGACCGCATCGTCATCAAGGCAAACTCGCCAGGGCCGACCTCGAACGGTTTGATAGGGTTGGCGGTGAGGACGGCCTTCTTCTCCTTCGTCGGGAACTCGCGCCGTTCGCGCGGTAGATTCGGCAGGTAAAAGTAGCTGTCTTTGATCCGTTCGTTAAACCGTTCAAAGCCTGGGACCACGGCCGCGATCTCGTCCCGGATCCGGTCGAAGTCGCTCGCCAGGGTGTGCCACGGCACTTTGGACCGGGCGCCAAGGGTTGCTTCCGCCATGCGGGCGATGATCTCGGTTTCGCCCAACAGGTTCTCCGACGCCGGGCGCAGGTGGCCGCTCGACGGGTTGATAATGCCCATGCTGTCTTCCACCGTGGTGAACTGGCGGGTGCCGTCCTTCTTGCGGTCGATTTCGTTTCGACCAAGGCACGGCAACAGGAGCGAGCGGCGCCCGGTGATGAGGTGCGCCCGGTTTAGTTTCGTCGCGATGTGGACGGTCAGGTCCGTGCGTTCGAAAGCTTCGGCGATGAACTGGGTGTCGGGACCAGCACCAAGCACGTTGCCACCCATCGACACGAAAACCTTGATGTCGCCGGCGTGCATCGCCTTCAGCGAGTTGACCAAGTCCTTGCCCTCTTCGCGCGGCGGTTGGAAGCCGTAACGCCCTTCCAGTGCGTCTAGGAACGTCTTGGGCGCGCGTTCCCAAATCCCCATGGTCCGGTCGCCCTGGACGTTGCTGTGGCCACGCACGCAGCAAGGGCCGGCACCCTGCCGCCCGATGTGGCCGCGCAGCAACAGGAAGTTGATCATCTCCTGGATGGTTTCGACGGCGTTTTTGTGCTGGGTCAACCCCATCGCCCAGCAAGCGATGGTTGCCTTGGACCGCATCGCTAATTCGGCCACGTGCCGGATCTGGGCCCGACTGATGCCGGAGACCCGGACGATCTCTTCCCAAGACGCCTCCCGGAGGTTTTGGATCAAGTCTTCGTAGCCGACCGTCGACGTCCGGATGAACTCGTGGTCGAAAACGTTGCCGGGGTTTTTATCCTCCTCGGCGAGCATCTCCTTCATGATGCCTTTGAACAGCGCGAGATCGCCGTTGATCCGCACCGGCAACCAAACGTCCGATAGGGCTAAACCGTGACCCAGCAGGGTGGGGGCGGCTTTGAGCGGATTTTTGAAGTTCTGCGGGTCTTTGAACCGGAAATTGCCGGTCTCCGGCAACGGGTTGACGCTGACGATGGTGGCGCCGCGTTCTTTGGCCTGCTCCAAGGAGGAGAGCATGCGCGGGTGGTTGGTCCCAGGGTTCTGACCGACCACGAAAATGAGATCGGTGTGGTGAAAGTCGTCGAGCGTCACCGTACCCTTGCCGATACCGATGGTGGCGTTGAGGGCGGTGCCGCTCGATTCATGGCACATGTTCGAACAATCCGGCAGGTTGTTGGTGCCATACTCGCGGACGAACAACTGGTAGAGGTAGGCTGGTTCGTTGGTGAGCTTGCCGGAGGTGTAAAACGCTGCTTCGTCGGGTGAAGCAAGGCCGTTGAGCTCGTCGGCCAGCAGGGCGAACGCGTCATCCCAAGAGATCGGTTCGTAATGGCTGGCCCCCTCCCGCCGGACCAGCGGGTGGGTCAGGCGACCCTGTTTGTTCAACCAGAAATCGCTCTGGTTAAGGAGGTCCGCGATGGAGTGTTGCCGAAAGAACTCTGGCGTGACCCGTGCTTTGGTCCCTTCATCGCCCACAGCTTTGGCGCCGTTCTCGCAAAATTCCGCAAGCTTGCGGTGCTCGTCCGGGCTCGGCCAAGCGCAGCTCTGGCAATCGTAGCCGTTCGTTTTGTTGACGCGGAGTAGCGATTGGGTGCCCTCGACGAGGCCCATGTTGCCCCACACGTACCGCAGCGTCTGCAGGACGGCCGGCAACCCCGCCGCGACCGTGTAGCGATGCCCGCGGTGCACGCTGGCAGTGTCGTCCGGCGGCTCCGCCCCAGGCACCGAACCGTCGGCGGCAAGGTTGGGATCGTGGTGGTGATCGTCTTGGTACTCGTGGACGTGACCGACGTCGTGGCCGCCGCCGTTGGCGGTTGTCTCGGAGGAATCTTGATTGCTGGTGGGCATAACGAACGTACCTCGAGGGTGGTTTCGCGGGGGACGGAAAGGACGATCGCCTCAACTGGATTTTCTTGCTAGAAAAAGTGGCGCCGGGTGCGATGGCCCGCGTTGCCGGCGGCGCCGTCCGGGCCTGCGGTTGGGGGCAAAACCCCCGAGC
>CAXUNV010000109.1:3852-11126 GCA_964252355.1 uncultured Chthoniobacterales bacterium
CTTCGCTGACTGAACCAACCATCCACAACGGACGACTGCGGAGCGGCTTGAGCCGGCACCCTTCGCCCCGGGCCATCGTTTGGCGACGCTGCCTTTTGGGCGGTCCGGGTTTTCGCCCCACCGGCGTCTCCCGCGCTGGCCGCTGCCCTGCTGATCCCGCTGAGTCAGAAACCAGGGACAAGGGACGCGAAATAAGACACCTCACCGGATTTTCTCTGGTAAGGCACTAAACCAGACAAAGGGCGGATTTTTGTAGATTAATGTGATCGGGTTGAGTAGTCATCGGCTCTCGTCCCCCATCCCGTGGGGCGTTTACCCTGGGCGCGAGCCTCACCCGAAAACGACTTTTTACCTAAGCGCACGATGACACCTTCCCGACGGGATCCGACGACCTCCGGACGCGCCTACGTGGTGGGTACCGTCGACACCAAGGGTGAGGAACTGCGTTACCTGCGGGATCTG
Organism: uncultured Chthoniobacterales bacterium; assembly: GCA_964252355.1. Taxonomy (GTDB): domain Bacteria; phylum Verrucomicrobiota; class Verrucomicrobiia; order Chthoniobacterales; family JAFAMB01; genus CAXUNV01. The sequence continues at coordinate 4,315 of CAXUNV010000109.1, forward strand.
CTGGTGGCGTTGGCGGTGCCTACGGTTTTGGTCGACGTGAGCACCTTGCAGGGAAAGGGGGAAGCGGATGTCTCCGCCGCAGAAGTGGCCGCCTTTCACCCGGGCGGCGCGGCGGCAGTCTTCCAGAGCGACCGGGGCGAGGCCGTCGAGGCGATGGCCACGGCGTTCCGCGCCTTCTTGGAGAGCCGGCGCGATTTTGCGGGAGGCATCGGGCTGGGTGGATCCGGCGGTGCCGCGATCATCGCGCCGGCGTTTTCCTCCATCCCGATTGGCGTGCCGAAGATGCTGGTCTCCACGATGGCGGCTTCCGACGTCACCGCCTACGTCGACGCTTCCGACCTGCAGATGATCAACCCGGTCACGGACTTGACCGGGCTCAACCGGGTGACGCGTTTGGTCTTGGGCAATGCGGCGCACGCGCTCGCGGGCATGATCCGGCATCGGTCGGACGTCCTGGCCGAAGGGCGTCCGGCGCTTGGTTTGACGGTCTACGGGGTGACGACGCCTTGCGTCAACGCGCTTTCCGAAAGGCTCAGGGGTCGTTACGACTGCCTCGCCTTCCACGCCATCCCGGCGGGCGGCCGATCGCTCGGCAGGCTGATGCGATCTGGGCACTTGGCCGGCCTGCTCGACGTGACGACGTCGGATGTGCCCGACCTCCTTTTCGGCGGTGCGTTCCCCGCCCCGGAAGACCGGTTCCGTGTCGTCGCCGAGAGCGGCACGCCGTACGTCGGTTCGTGCGGCGCCCTGGATATGATCAACTTCCGCGAGCCGTCGACCGTGCCGGAACGCTTCCGCAAACGCACCCTGCTGCCCCATAACCCCCACGTCACCTTGGTGCGGACGAATCCGGAAGAGAACCGGACGGTTGGCGCGTGGATTGCCCGCCAGCTGAACGCGTGCCGCGGGCCGGTCCGTTTTCTTCTTCCGGAAAAGGGCGTCTCCAAAGTGGACGCGCCCGGGCAACCGTTTCACGATCCCGAGGCCGACGAGGCGCTGTTTGGGGCGATTGAGGAAAGCTTTGAGGCGACGGCGGACCGACGCGTGCTGCGGCTGCCTTTGCACCTGAACGACCCGGCGTTCGCCGACGCGCTGGCGGCGCAATTCCTGGAGATCACCGGGGGGAGCCAATGAGCGTGTGGCGTCACGACCGGCGGGAGCTTGTCGCGAAGTTTCAGGCGATGAAGCGGGACCGCGTGCCCATCATCGGCGGGGGTGCGGGCACGGGGCTTTCTGCCAAAGGCGAGGAGGCAGGTGGCATCGACCTGCTGGTGATCTACAACTCGGGCCGTTACCGGATGGCCGGAAGAGGTTCGGCGGCGGGCTTGCTGGCTTACGGCAACGCCAACGGAGTGATGCTGGAGATGGCGCACGAGGTGTTGCCGGTCGTGCGACGGACGCCGGTGCTGGCCGGAGTGAACGGGACGGACCCCTTCTGCCTTTTTGACCCTTTTTTAGACGACCTGAAGCGGCTCGGGTTGGCCGGCGTGCAGAATTTTCCCACCGTCGGCGTGATCGACGGCAACTTCCGCCGCGTCTTGGAGGCGACCGGGATGAGTTACTCGCTGGAGGTCGACCTGATCCGGTTGGCGCACGAGAAAGACTTGTTGACCACGCCATACGTGTTCAGCGCCGAAGATGCGGTGGCGATGGCGCAGGCGGGAGCAGACCTCTTGGTGGCGCACTTCGGCACCACCGTGGGTGGCTCGATCGGCGCGGCTTCCGCACCGACGTTGGCCGAGTGCGCCGTGCGCCTGGACGAGTGGGCTGAGGCTGCGCTCCAGGTCCGGGACGACATCATCACCATCTGTCACGGGGGACCGATCGCTACCCCCGAAGACGCCGCCTTCATGTTCCGGACCTGCCGGCATTGCCACGGTTTCTACGGGGCGAGCAGCATGGAAAGGCTGCCGGTCGAGACCGCGCTAGAAGGCCGGACCCGGGAATTCAAGAATCTTACCTTCGGAAATCACCCTTAATCTGGACACGCACGCATGAACGCACGCCTGAGACGGCCACGGACCCGGCCCAGCCGACGGAAGATCAACCGCCCTTTGCTCGCCTTTTTCGGCCTGTTGGCCCTGGCGTGGGCCGTGGGCACGGCGCGGGGGGCGGACAACGCCGTCGAGCTCCGGTTTACTTATTGGGGGTCGCCGTTCGAAAAACAGGCGATCGAGAAAGCCATCGCGTCGTTCAACGCCAATCATCCCGCGATCCGCGTCACCGGCCAGCACACGGCCTACAACGCCTACGCCGAAAAGATTTCGGCGCAGTTGGCGGCCGGTTCGCCCCCGGACGTGGCTTACCTGGACTACGCGCAAGCCTTTCCCTTCGCGGCGGACGGCAAGATTTTGGATTTGGCGCCTTACCTCGCCAAACAACCGCCGGACCAAAGTCTGCTGGAAGCGACGCTCTACCATTTCGACGCCGGGCGTAAGGTGATCGGCACCGGGTTGGCCACGGGCGTGGTCCTGGTTTACTACAACAAAGAAGTGTTTGACCGGGCCGGCCTTCCTTACCCGCCGGCCACCGCCGACAAGGCCTGGAGCTGGCAGGACTTCTTGCAGGTGGCAAAGAAACTGACCAAGGATCGGGACGGCAACGACGCGACGAGCGCGAAGTTCAACCCGGACAAAGTGGAGACCTACGGGTTGTCGTTCCCGCAATCCTGGTGGGGTTACATGTCGTTCATCTACAGCAACGACGGCCGGATCGCGTCGGAGGACGGCACCCGCCTCTTGCTGAATGAACCGGCCAGCGTCGAAGTGATGCAGGCCCTGCAAGACCTGATCTACAAGCACCACGTCTCCCCCAAGCCGACGCAGAACCAGACGTTGCCCGCGTCAGACATCCTGATGCAAACGGGGAAGGTGGCCATGGGCATCGACGGCATGTGGAAGGTGCTCGACTACAGTAAACTGCGCCAGAAGTGGGGGATGGCGACGTTGCCCGTGTTTAAGAAGCCGGTCACGATCATCATCAGCACGCCCAAGGTGATCTTCGCGGCGACGAAGCACCCGCCCGAAGCGTTCGAATTTTACCGATACATCAGCGACCCGCAGCAAGTCGAACTCTTCAAGGAAGGTTTGTGGGCGCCGTTGGAAAAGCGCTACTACGAAGACCCGGCGCTGTTAGACAGTTGGTTGACGGCGAAGGCGGGAGTCTACCCTCCCGAAGCGCGGTCGGTGGTGGTCGATTACACGCTCAACCACGCCGCGCCGCAGCCGCCGGTTTATTGGTTGAAGAACATCCAGCAGATCATGAGCGACGCGGTGACGCCCGCCGTGGAACAGCTCTGGGGCGGTAAGGTGGACGCCAAGCAGGCGATGGATGCGGCGGTCGAAAAAGCCAACCCGTTGATGCGTGGTCGCTGGTAGGGCGAGATTTGGCAGGACGAGGGGCGTTTCGTCCGGTGATGGCCGGCCTGCCGGCATGGCGGGCAACGCCGGGGAGTTGAGGGAGGCGCCGCGCCGGGCCACCGGCGGCCGGAGGGAGCGTCGCGAGGCCTGGTGGGGACTCCTCTGCGTGGCGCCAGCGGTGCTCGGTTTTCTGCTGTGGCAACTCGGCCCGATCGTGGGGAGCCTGCTCCTGGCGTTCACCGATTGGTCGGTGGCTGGCGTCCCGCATTGGGTTGGCGTCGAGAACTTTCGCCGGATGTTCTCCGCCGACGAATTGTTCTACCGCTCGATCGGGGTGACCGGCCTTTACGCGTGCGCCAGCGTGCCGCTCACCTTGGGTGCGGCGTTCGGGTTGGCGTTGCTCCTCAACCGGCGGTTGCCGGGCATGGCGCTGTTTCGCACGGTCTTTTTCCTGCCCTCGGTGTTGCCGGCCATCGCCGCAAGCGTGCTTTGGTTGTGGCTGTTCAATCCGGATTTTGGTTTGTTGAATGCTCTGCTGGGCGCCATCGGCATTCCGAAGCAGGGGTGGATCTATGACGAGGCGACGGTGTTGCCTTCGCTGATCTTGCTGAACCTTTGGGGGCTTGGTCCGATGATGATCGTCTTTTTGGCGGGCCTACAAGGCATCCCGCGGGAGTTGTACGAGGCCGCCGAACTCGACGGCGGCCGATCGTGGCATAAGCTCTGGCACATCACGGTCCCGCTGATGACACCGACCATCTTGTTCAACCTCATCCTGAGCCTCATCGACACCTTGCAGGTGTTTACGCAGCCGTACGTGATGACCCAAGGCGGCCCCAACAACGCCAGCTTGCTTTACGTCCTCTACCTTTACCGAAAAGCCTTCCAAGAAACTCAGATGGGGTACGCCTCGGCGCTTGCTTGGGTGCTCTTCGTGGCGGTGGCGGCGATCTCTTTTCTCATCCTGGGCTCGTCGCGCCGGTGGGTCTACTACGAAGGGGACCACCGATGATCCGGCGGCAGGATACCGCGCGCCGCCGTTGGATTTTCGCGCGGGTGCAGGATGCCGGCGTCTACCTCCTCTGTGTCGCTGGCAGCGCGTTTGTGCTTCTGCCGTTCGCCTGGTTACTCCGAAGTTCTTTCATGAGCTTGGACCAGATCTTCCGGTTCCCGCCTGAATGGGTGCCAAACCCGTGGCGGTGGGAGAACTTCCCAGAAGCGCTCACCACGATCCCCTTCGGCCTTTACCTCAAAAACACCCTTTTCATCCTCATCCCGTCCGTGGTGGGGACGGTAGGAAGTTCGGCCCTGGCAGCCTTCGGCTTTTCGCGCCTGCGCTGGCGCGGACGGGACCTCACGTTCAACGTTTTGTTGGCGACGCTCATGCTGCCCTACGCGATCACCTTAATCCCCACGTTCCTCCTCTGGGCCCGCCTTGGCCTCACCAACACGGCGTGGCCGCTGGTCCTGCCGCGCTGGTTCGGCGGCGGGGCGTTCTACATTTTTCTGTTGCGACAATTTTTCCGGACGATTCCCCGTGAGTACGACGAAGCGGCGATCCTCGACGGGGCAAATCCTTTGCAGGTGTTTTGGCACATCATCCTGCCCCAGAGCAGGCCGGCGCTCGCGGCCGTGGCAATCTTTTCGGGCCTGAACGCCTGGAACGACTTCCTTGGGCCGCTGATCTACCTCAACGACTCGCGCAAGTTTACCTTGGCGCTAGGGTTGGCGGATTTCACCGGACTCTACAGTTCGCAATGGCATCTGCTGATGGCGGCGACGACCGTCATCATCTTGCCGGTGATCATCCTCTTCTTCACCAGCCAACGTCTTTTGATCCAGGGGATCACCCTTACCGCCAAGCGGAGGTGAGCGCGGCGATGACCATGGAGGTGACGCGGGTGATCCTGGTAGGGGCGGGCGGTTTGGGCCGGCGGTGGACGGAGGTTCTCGCCGGCTTAAGCGGCGTGGCGCTGGTCGGGGTCGTCGACCCGTTGATCGGCGGGGCGCAATCCCCCGGTTGGTTGCAGGACCTCCCAGGCGTTCCGCAGGCCGACGCGATCCCTCACCTCTCCACGGTTGGGGCAGACTGTGCGCTGGTGACCGCCGCCTCGCCCGCGCACCACGCCGCGGTGCGCGACGCTCTGGAGGCGGGGCTGCACGTGTTGGTGGAGAAACCGTTCGTCACCACCTTGGCCGACGCCCAAAACCTCGTGGCCTTAGCGGCCGCGCGCGGACGAACCCTCATGGTCAGCCAGAACTACCGGTTCTTTCCGGGCGTTGACGCCCTGCGCCGACGGTTGTCGGAGGACGCCGCCGGCCCGGTGCTTTCGGTCAGCGGACAGTTCTGGTGCGATTGGGCAGGGAAACCTTACCAGCACGCGATGGCGCACCCCATGGCGTTGGAGATGGCCGTGCACCATTTCGACTTGGTGAGGGCGATTTTTGACGCCGAAGCCGAAGACGGTTGGGTCTCCGAATGGAATCCGCCGGACAGTCCCTACGTGAAGGGCGGTGGCGCGCTCGAGGCGATGTTTCGGATGCGGTCGGGCGCCCACGAATTTCCATTCAATTATTCCGGGAGCTTGGTGAGCAGGGCGTCGCCTGCCCTGCCGTGGGGTGGGTGTTGGCGCTTCGAGTTGGCCAAGGAGACGCTCTTTGCGGAACCGTTTGGCGATGCGCACCTCCTTTTCCGGCGTGGCCCCAGCGGCGTCGAAGTCGTCTCCCCGTTCGGCGACCCCACGATGGCGTTCGCCAAAAGCTTCGGCCACTTTCAACAAGCCATCCGCGACGGCGTTGAGCCCTGGTCTTCAGGCCGTGACAATCTGGGGACTTTGCGCATGGTCCTTGGCTTCTTCCGTCCACCAGCCTTCCCCCCAACCCCATCCCATGCCTAAAACCGAGCCGCAGGATTCCGTTTTTCCGCTTTGGTCGGACGTGTCGAAGTACGGCGTCAACACGCTGGCCGTGGGGGACACCGTCCGCCTCCATTTCCACGACGCAAACGAGTACTGGGTCATCGTCCAAGGCCGGGGAACGGCCACGAGCGAAGGCCGGACTTACGAACTTGGTCCCGGCGACATGCTGCTGACCAAGGCCGGCGACGAACATTCGTTGGTCGTCACCGAAGCGATGATCGCCGTTTACCTGTACGGCCCGATGCCGCCGGGTGGCAGATTCGGCTACCTGCACAAGGGTGTGGACCTGCCTTGGCCGGAGTGGCAAGGGCAGAGGTAGTCTGTCCTCGACTCGATGGACAGGGGGGGGGTGCTGGAAGCAGACCGGACGGTCGAGGTCAGCCGACCACCACGAGCGACAGGCAGGGCGAGAGGTGTTCTGCGAGCCGCCACCGCAAAGGATTGGTGGGGCAAGAGGTGTCTTACTTTACCCGCCGCCGGGCTGCGAACGAAGGTGGAGCCCATCGCAGTGGTCGTTCGTGCCCTTGGCGGACGG
>CAXUNV010000110.1:0-9514 GCA_964252355.1 uncultured Chthoniobacterales bacterium
GAGCGCGGTTCCCGGTGAACGGTTCCCAGTTGCCGCTTCCGGATGACACTCGCGGGTGAGCCCGGTGGGGCGAGGATCCGGCCGGCGGAGGAGGTGGCACTTGCAGTGGAGTTCTGCCGGGCGGTCTGAGCCGGGCCGCAAACGATGGTGAGGGCAGCCATCGGCATCGCTCCACGCCGGCACCCTCCAGCCGGACCTCGTCCACCACGAGATCCGCCCCCAGCTCCGGCCGGGGGTTAACGCCCCACCGGGTCACCCAACCAGAGACAAGAGACCCGCAACGGCGCACGCCCACCGCAAACGTTGCACCCTGCACCTCCCTCTTCCCCGCACTTCCACGTTGGCGCGGTCGCAAAAACCGCGTACCCAATGCCACCGGTGATGAGTCCCTTCAGCTTCAGTTGGCAAGACTTTTGGTTTTCGTTTCTGGCGCTGGCGTTTGAAGGCCTGCCGTTTCTGGTGGTCGGCTCCCTCATTTCGGGGGCGATCGCGGTATTTGTGCCGTCGCGCGTGGTCACGCGACTGCTTCCCGAGAACCGCGTTCTGGCGACTTTTGCGAGCGGTTTCTTGGGCGTGCTTTTTCCCGTGTGCGACTGCGGGGTGGTGCCGATCGTTCGTCGGCTCCTCAACAAAGGCGTCCCGCTCTCCAGCGGACTCACCTTCATGTTGGCCTCCCCGATCGTGAACCCGATCGTGGCGTTCAGCACGTACGCGGCGTTTCGCGGGCAAGCCCCAGGCCTAAACACGGCCTTGCGCCTCGGGCTTGGTTACAGCGTCGCGGTCGCCGTCGGACTCACGTCCCGCTTTTGGCCGGCAGAGGCCATCGTGCGGCCGGGCGCGCTCCAGCCCAACCGCCGCCAGCGCACCGGCCTGAGCATTGCCCCTATCCCGGACGCGCTCCCCGACGAGGACGCCACCACGTTTCGCGCCAAGGCAATCGCCGCGGTCCGGTTGGCGGCGGACGATTTCCTCGACACGGCGACGTACTTCACGCTCGGGGCGGCCGTCGCCGCGGTCTTCAACACTGCGGTCAACCAAGCGCTGATCGTGCCGCTCGCCCAACACGCCGTTCTCGCGACGGCCGCCCTGACGGGCCTTTCGACCCTGCTCACCCTTTGCAGCACTTCCGACGCGTTCATCGCCGCCACCTTCGTGACGTTTCCCATCTTCGCGCGCATGGCCTTCTTGATCTTCGGCCCGATGTTCGATTTCAAGCTCGTCTTCCTTTACGGCCTCCTGTTCCGCCGGCGGTTCATCGCGGTCTTGGGCGTTGGACTTTTCGTGGTCGTCAGCCTAGTCTGCAGCCAGCTTTTGCCCCACATCTATGCGCGGAGCGGCTTTTAAATACCTGAACGGGATCACGCTGCTCGGCATGGGCGGGGTGCTCTTGGCGTTTTCACTCGGCGGCCGCATCGACGCCTACCTGCACCCGCAGTTTCGGCCTGGGGTTCTGGTCGGCGGCATCCTTTTGGTTCTAGCTGGCACCGTCTACTGTCTTACCAAGGGTAGCCGGCGGTGCTGCGTCGACGGCGAGTGCGTGCACGAATCGAACGCCACGCTCGGCCGCAGCTTGGCGGCTTTCGGTGTGCTCGTCGTGCCGCTCGTCACCGGCAGCGTTTTCTCAAAAGATGTTTACGATCGCACCGCGGTGCTGAACCGGAGCGTGGTGCCCGACGGAACGGCGCTTGCGGCCCGTGCCACGACGGAGCGCCGTTTGGTGCCGGGCGCGCCGGCGGCGACCCCGGCGCCGTCCGGTGCAGATGCCGGTCAAGGGGCCGCCGGCGCGGTGCCGCCGGCTGGTGGTCAGGCGGCCGATCCTCAGGCGGCCGGGGCCGGCGACGTCTCCGAGGCCGAACAGTACCTGCCCAAGGGCGCGGACGGCAACGTGGCCTTGGAAGTCACGGACCTCTTGTACGGCGAGACGGAGGCGAGCTTGCGGAAGATGTTCACGGACCGGACCGTCGAGGTCGTCGGCCAATACCTGCCCAGCAAGACCGCAAACCGCTTTAAGTTGGTGCGCATGCTCATCGTTTGCTGCGCCGCGGACGCGCGCCCGATGATGGTCTCGGTGGAAACTAATTTGCCAGCCTCCCAGCCCGACATGGCTTGGGTTAAGGTCACCGGCAAACCGACTTACACGGAGGTCGAGGGGCGTACCCGGGTGATGCTCAAAGCCGATAAGGTTACCTCCGTCGACCCGCCTGCGGACGCCATGCTCTACTGATGGGTGCGCGCCCGTCGGTATGAAGGCGTTCGACGATGCCACGTCGCACGGCGAACTCTCGGTCTGGGAAGGCGTCTGGCGAGCCCGCGACGGGAAAACGCTCACCCGCAAAGGCTGGTACCAAGCGCGGTCGCCGGCGCGGGCCGCGGTGGTCTTGGTGCATGGGCTGAATGGCTCGGTCGACGATTTCACGCCGTTGATCGACGCGCTCGCACCCGCCGGTTACCGCTTTCACGCCTTCGGGCTGCGCGGTCAGGGCGGCGATCCGGACGCGCGTCGCCGCGGCGACCTGCGTGACTGGCGTCGGCTGCGTGACGACGTGGTCGACTTCGCACAACTGGTCGGCACCGAGGCGGCGGGTCGGCCCGTGTTCGTCTTTGGAGAAAGCATGGGGGCACTCTGCGCTTTGCAGGCGGCCGGGGACGGCGCGTTTGCCGGCTTGATCCTGAGTTCGCCCGTCGTGCGTTTCCGTGAGGAGACCACCCTGACTTGGTGGCAGGAGGGGTTGGTGCGCGCCCTCTTCCGGGTCGCGCCATGGTATCGCCTCGATTTGCGTTCCCTTGGACGGCGCCCGGGTGGCGACCCGGTGGTGACCCGGGACAAAGCCTACCTGAACACGATCCAGAACGCCCCGTACCGGATCCGGGCGTTCAGCCTCGGGTTTTACCGTGAACTGATCCGCTTGGTGCTGGCGACCTCGGAAGCCGCGGCGACGGTCGCGTTGCCGACGCTGGTGCTGGCCGCGGGCCAGGATGTCTTCGTCACCGCCGACGCGGTCACCGCCTTTTTTAAGACGTTGGCTGCCGAAGACAAAACGCTGCGGGTCTACCCGGAAAGTTATCACTTGCTGGTGCGCGACCACGACGCCGCCCGCGTCATCGGTGAGGTGCGGGCTTGGCTTGACGCGCGCACCACCCCGATCGAAACGCTGTCATGACCGTCATCGTCGGGGCGGGGTTAAGCGGGCTGGCCTGCGCCTTGGAATTGCACCGGCGCGGCTGGCCCTGGCTACTGCTGGAGAGCTCGGACCGCGTGGGTGGACGCATCGGGTCGCGTTACGCCGACGGTTTCACCTTCGATCTAGGCTTTCAGGTGCTGCTGGAAGCATATCCCGCGGTGCGGTCCTACCTCGACCTAGACGCGCTTGAACCGCAGCCGTTCGAGGCGGGAGCCCTCATCTGGGACCAGTGCGAACGGTTCGTCTTCCGCCGGCCTACCGGCGTTTGGGACCTGCCGACCGCCCTGGCCACCGCTCGAGACCGCGGTTTGAAGTGGAACGACAAAGTCCGCTTGGGCCTCGTCGCGGCCGGGTTATTGGCGCGGTCAGACCGCGAGATCTTGGCGGACGCGAGCGCCGCGTCGACCCTGCGGTACCTGCACGGGTTCAGTGACGAAGCCCTCGAACGGTTCTTCCGACCGTTTTTCGGGGGAGTGCTTCTGGACAACGAACTGGAGACGTCGGCGGCGCTGTTCCGGTACTACTTCAAGACCTTTCTCCTGGGGCGAACCGTCCTGCCGCGGCGGGGCATGCAGGCCATTCCGGACCAGCTTCGGTCGCGGCTGCCGGAAAGTGCGGTGCGCCTCGGGACCGAGGTGCGCAGCTTAACGACCGAGCGGGGCAAAGTGCGCGCCGTCCAAACCGCTTCCGGCGAATCCATCGATTGCGACGCGGTGGTTTTGGCGTGCCCGGAGCCTGTTTCCACCAAACTGGCGGGTGGGACGGCACGCGCCGCACACTCGGCGGCAGCCGTTTACTTTGCGTCGGAACGCTCCCTGTATCCGGAACGCTTGATCGTTCTACCCACCGGCCGCCGCAAGCTGGTGCGGAACTTCGTGCAGATTACCAACGTCTGCCCGGATTACGCGCCGCCCGGTCTCCACCTCCTTAGCGCGACCGTGCTGAAAACCCCGATCACCGAGGCCGACGTGGCGACGGCCGAGGCGGAAATCCGGTCCATCTACCCGGTCCCCACCGGGACCTTGCGTCACGTCCGCACCATCGAAGTACCGTACGCCTGCCCGGTTCAGCCCCCAGGCGAGGGCTACACGCGCACGTACGCCAAGCCGCTGCCGAACGTCTGGCGGTGCGGCGACGGCGTGATCCACGCCAGCATCCAAGGCGCGATGGAGAGCGGCGCAGCGACCGCTCGAGCCTTGGTCCAGTGAGCGCGATGTGGCGGCAACTTGGTAGTGGACGGGGGCTTACACGCGCTGGTGACGCATCTCGGCTCTTTGCTGGCGACTTGCAGGCGCAACCAAATCGCCGTCGGAAGGCGTGAAAGCACGGGATGCCGGCTGGCGGCGAGGTCGTATCTTTAAAACAACCGCAGCTCGGTAACGGCGACGTCGCCCCGCAGGCAGACGTCCATGTCAGCTCCGGCGTTGCGTCTGCGCGCGGCATAGTTGCCCTCATAGTGGAACTCGTCCGCTTCTTCCTCATGTCGGTACTCGAGCGGCAGCGGGTGGGGGTCGAGCGGGCAAGAGACGACCCGCGGCTCCATCTTCTCGTCTGGCTGCAGGTGCGGCAGATTCACGCTGTAGAAGAGCCCGGGCGGCGTGGGCCGGGCGAGCAAATCCGTCAGCACGGCAGTTGCCCACGGGATCACGCGTTCCCAATCATCGATTTCTACACCTTTCCTGCGGTAGTGCGAGAGCGCTACGCCGGGCCAGCCGTGTAGGACGGCCTCGCGCACGGCGGCGACGGTGCCCGAGTAGTAGACGTCGGCCCCTAGGTTTGCGCCGTGGTTGATGCCGCTGAGCACCCACCGGGCGTCGGGCGCCAGGCGGAGTAAGCCCATCCGCACGCAATCGGCCGGGGTGCCGTGGACGGCGAAGCGGTCTTCGCCACGCCGTTCCACGCGCACCCCGCGGTGAGCCGTGATCGTATGGCTGCACCAGGATTGGGGGGTAGCCGGAGCGACGACCACCAACTCGTGGCCGAGCATGCGAGTAGCGCGCACGAGGGCCTCCAGACCGGGGGCGTCGATGCCGTCATCGTTGGTGAGCAGCAGCTTCATGCGGGAGGGCTAGAAAGGAACCAAGGGTCTGCTGGAACTCCCGGTTTGTAAAGCAGCTGCCCCCGGCTGCGGGAGAGTGGGGGGAGCGTGAAAAGGAGGGGTGAACGCGGCCGCAGGTGAAGCGATGTAATTTTGACTGCAGAATGTCTTTTACGTTAATTTTCCATCATGGTACGCACGCAGATTCAGCTCCCGGATGAACTCTACGAGCGCGCCAAGCGATTCTCCGAGCAACATGAACTCTCGCTCGCCGAAATGACCCGCCGCGGACTGGAGCTTTTCCTCGCCCGACTTCCCGAAGCTTCGACCCCCCGAACAGGGTGGAGCCTGCCCCCAGTCCGAGGTGGTGGGATCAAGGTGCCGTTGGCGAAGCTACGGGACATCGTTGCCGAAGAGGCAGAGGCGCGTGGCTTCCGCTCCTGATGCTCTCGATTGATACAAGCATCCTGCTTCCTGCGGTGGAGGTGGAGAGCGCCGACCACGAAACCGCCGCCGCGTTTCTCGGCTCGTGGCAATCTCGCGACGATGTCGCCATTTTAGAGTTCATCCTGCTGGAGCTCTCCGGCCTATTGCGCAACCCCGCAGTTTTGGCAAAGCCGCTCAGCGCCCCAAAAGCACCCAAGGTCTGCGAAGCTTTCCGGGCACACCCACGCTGGCCGTTGGTCGGGTTCCCGCCGGGTAGCCGCGCCTTTCATGACCAGCTCTGGCCGAGTTTGCGTCAGCGAGGGTTCGGCCGTCGCCGGGCTTATGATTTGCGAACGGCACTTTCCTTGCTTCGGAACGGCGTCACGGAGTTCGCGACCGTAAACGTTAAGGATTTCGAAGGCGTTGGGTTTGGAAGAGTTTGGAATCCGTTGTCAGCCTAGGTGTGGGGTGCGGTCTGGAGGGGCTTCCAGGCAGGATGCTACGCTCGCACAGGCTAAGCCGATGGCGACCCTAACGGGATTCGAACCCGTGCTTGCCTAAAGGTAAACGCATTCACGCTCAGGCAGTCATGAAACCGGAAATGCTTGCGGACCATGACCCCGCTTCACGGGGCATGCCCCGGCCGCTTAGAAATAAACGGGTCCTCCCAGCGACATGACCCCCCTGCGGGAGCGAAGCGACCGCACCATCGGCCCACAACTTTGATTTTTTTGTTCGGAGAGGGGAACGAGTGCGGACCAGCCGATCGGAGTGCGTTCCTGCTGATGCTGAACCGCCGCTCGTGTCATTGCTGCCGATCAACCCAATCGCGCCTAACGAGAGCCCCTCAGCCCACGTTGACCGGACCGAGGCCGAGCTTGTACGTCACCTCCTCCAACCGGACCCGGTTCAACGATCGAAGGGAGAGCTTGCCCTCGCGCACGGGCCACCCAAACAGTGCCACGTTTGCAAGTTCCTGCGGCCTCACGCACGAAAAGAAGCTCCGGTAAACGAACCCGTCGAAGCCCAGCTCCCGGATCTTCCGGGCGACCAGACGGCACATAGGGTAGCGCTCTTCGGCGTTGGCGGTCAGCCCGCGCAGGAAGTGGCCGACGCAGCCGAAGGCGTAGCCCGGCTCAGGTTCGTCCACCTCCTGAAAGTTGAGCAGGGACAGCTCGCGCGCGGCGTCGAACGTGGCGAGGGTGATCTCGTCCGTCGCGATGCACCGGCACTCGTGCACGCAGGTTTCCAGGTCGAACGCGGCGTAGAGCATTGGAAGGTCTGCGTCGTCGAACCGTCCGTACGTCCGATGAACGCCTGCGGGTGGCGCGTCGTACGACGACGCGGCCAGACCGTCCGCGCGGACGTTGTTGCGGATCCGCAGCAGCTTCGTGCCGACGGGCAACGTCAACTTCCCGCAAGCCTCGGTCACCTTGGTGAGGGCGGCGTCGCGCGCTTGGGCATCCCCCTCCTCGATTGCCCAATAGTGGTCGGTGTACCCGAAACGCCAAAGGCGGGGCGCATGGTGGAAGGTGCCCAGCCCGTAATGGTCAACCAGCCGTCGGTAATCGGCCTGCAAAGGTTCCTCAAATTCTCCGGTCATCATCCCATTCTCAGAGGTCAGTTTGAATACGTTGACATTGGCGGCCTGGACAATCCGGGATCCCTCAACGAAGAACTGGCGGATGAGGTCCGCTGCTTCCGCATCCCGAATGGCGCGTCCCGTCACGCCTCGGCAGACCGGGCAGTCGATCGCGGGACCGTCGGCGACCACGCTCCTGGCCGTCTGTGCGAGACCTTCGTTTTCAAAGCAGTCGGTGCAAAGCATGCGCTGGGAATTTCTGACATCTCGTACCGTCAAAACCAGCCCCGGTTGAGGCGCGCCGCCCACCGGCATGCGTGTTGCCGTGCCGAGGCTTGGGGGCAAGGTGGATGGCTCTGGGATGGACGGGCTGTGTTCGGCCGGTTACGACTCTTTGGTACAGCTTGCATGGAACCCGCCTTATTTCGGTTGGAAGGTCAAACCTCCGACCTGGAGGAGCTTCGGTCTCAATTCCCGGACGGAGACCCGCGAGTCTTCAAAGAGGGCGATTTTTTCTACCTGGAGGCGGCGCTCGCCTCGGGTGTTGAACCCGTGGCGCCGGAGGCCGTCTCGGCTGCCGAGGCGGTCCTGGCGCGGATGAACGGGGTGATGCTCCTGCAAAACGGTTTGTACCAGCCCGTGCGCGTCCACGGGGCAAGCTACCGCGGCGCGGTGTCCGGGACGCTTCGAACCCGCGCATCCATGCAGGCTGCGGGCGAGGTGCGCGCCTTCGGCGCGGCAACGGCGAACGTGGTGCGGGCGGACGGAACGGTGGAGAGACCCGCCGCGGGCCCGACCGCCGGTCAGCTCGCGCTTGGCGAAATGGCCAGCAGCGTGGCGTTGTCCGACGCGTTCTTCATCTACGGCGCGGTGCCGCACGACTGGCGCGGGCTTTCCATGGTCTGGGACGCCATCGCTCACGGCCAGGGCAAGCCTAAGGCGGCGGAGGAGGCGTTTTCCGGCCACCTCAGGCGCATCAAGGATTTCACCGCAACGGCCAACAGCTACAAAGCCATCGGGCTCGCCGCCCGCCACGGCCCGGACAAGGCCGGCGTCGAAAAACCCCGGATGGAGTTAGCCGAGGCACAGGAGCTCATTCGGGACCTTTTGAACGCTTGGTTGGAGCGGGAACGGTCCAAGCCGCCTTGAGCGAGGCCCTCCCAGGGCCTCGCCCACGCGGGCGTTTTCGCCGACAGTCGGCGGTCGTTGCCGCGTCCACAGCGAAAACGGGCTTAATGCCGGGGCGGTCGGGCGGTATAAGTCCCGCCATGCTGAAACCACTTGCCCGCTGGACGGCCAAGGACGTTGAGGCGCTTCCGGCAGGTGAAAATTCCGAGGTGGAGTGGAAGGGTCCCGATGCGTTGACGAACCCGGAGTGCATGGCCGACGTGGCGTCCGCGTTCGCCAACTATTCCGGGGGCCACATCATTATTTGCGGCGGAAAGCGCCCGCACGGCCAACCGCTCAAGGCCATCGAAAAGCTCCCCGAGCCGGTCGGGCGCGCTCCGTGGGAAGAATGGCTAGAGGACAAGGTGCGGCACCTTTGCGACCCGCCGTTGCACGGCTTGGACGTGACGATCCTTCCCGCAACAAGCGGTCATTTCGTCGTGATCGAGGTGCGGCCCAGCGACTTGGCCCCGCACCAAGCCAAGGCGAAGCGCGTCTACTACGGCCGGGCGGGCAGCAAGTGCTACGGCCTGGATGCCCAGCAGGTCCGCGACATTTACACCCGGACGAAGACCCCGGTGCTGGAGATCGCGAGCCACGATTTCGCACAAGCAAACCACCCCAGCGAAGGCCCGCATTACGCCTACAGGATCGCCTATCGCAACGTGGGCAACGCGTTCTGCCGTTCGCACCACCTCAGGATCGAAGCCCCGACCATGGTCTCCGGCATTCCGCTGAGTGTGCAGGATGACCATCACAGCTTCAGCGAAGAAGATGTCGAGATTCGAGACGACGAACCTGGGGCCCGGTTCGTCATCGAAATAGCCGGGGGTCCGATCTACCCGAGGCAGGAGATCGTCCGCGAGGTGAGGCTGTCGCGCGCGGTCACAGGATACGACCCGGATGGCACGTACACGCGGAGCGTGCCGGACTTCACCGTGACGCTGTTTGGCGACCCCACGCCGAATGTCCAGGGTGAAACAGAATATCGCCCAGAACTGAAAGTGCTTCCGCGGTGAGATCGTAACGCCTGCCATCATTCGCTATAGGCCCAGCGGGTTCGCCAGGGCTGATCTCCAACTCCCATTCAGGGCGCGGCTGTCCATATGCAAATCTGCG
>CAXUNV010000110.1:9524-10576 GCA_964252355.1 uncultured Chthoniobacterales bacterium
TGGCAACCCTGGCGCCTCAAAGCTAAGCAGTCGGCATTATGTAAGAACCAGTGCTGGGCCCAACGATCGCGGCGGTGGCGACGGTGCTCGCCGCGATAATTACGATGATCGGAGAGATCACCAAGAAGGGAGTGAACCAAAATGCACGCCGGCGTCCATACTTGATTGGCCTGAGTGTGGTGGCTCTTGGCCTCGGCGTGATCGCCCTTATGCTGAGCGTACCTAGGGAGCTGTTTGGGGAGCGCAGACCAGCGAATGGCCGGACGCCGAACGCCGCGCCGACCGACGAGATCGTGACGTCGATGTGGAATTATGCCCTGCCCAACCCCGGCCCCGCCGACAGGCCGCTGAGGCCCATGTGCAGCGTATGGGCCGAAGTCGGTCCGTCCAAAGAGAGGCAGGACGCGCAACGCGTTGCTGAGGTGACGGTGAAAGACCGGGAGCCTGGGACCATCACCTTCCCAGTGCGGAAAGGGGAATTTTGGCGAATTATCTTGGGCGGTCCTGAGCCGGCCGATGAGCTGAAGGAGCAGACGTACGTCACCCCCGTCCGTAAGTGGCGAGCGACGGGCCGGGACGGGAGCTAAGAACGGCCGGTGAGCAACGGTTCGACGCCGGACTGTTTGAACCTAAGGTCATGTTCATCCGAACATGCTTGCGTGACGCACGCCTACCGCCCCTCGAACCTCTTCTACGCCGTCCACCCCGAGGGCGAGCCCGAAAACGTCGCCTGCGTGGACATCTCCATCCCCGGCGGCATCGCCGTCGCCCACGAGCGCACCGGGCGGCCCCGGTCGGACTTCGCCGTCCGGGAGATCACTCAGGAAGAGTACGAGCGCCTGCGCCCGACGTTGGG
This sequence comes from uncultured Chthoniobacterales bacterium, assembly GCA_964252355.1. Classification (GTDB taxonomy): domain Bacteria; phylum Verrucomicrobiota; class Verrucomicrobiia; order Chthoniobacterales; family JAFAMB01; genus CAXUNV01. The sequence continues at coordinate 10,381 of CAXUNV010000110.1, forward strand.
GCCGGAGGCGGACCGCGCCCAACGGGACGCCAAGCGCCGGGAGGAGGTGCTCAAGGTCTGGGGCAAGGCGCGTCGGCGGTGAGGGGTCGTTCGGGCCACTCGCCCGCCATGATCTTCGCGGGGGCGCAGGCGTCCAGGGCGACGGACAGTTTGCCGATGGCCCCTTCGGCGTACGTGGCGAGGCGGGACAGGGACT
>CAXUNV010000110.1:10586-11098 GCA_964252355.1 uncultured Chthoniobacterales bacterium
CCAGCGCCGCTCCGCCCCCTCGTACCACATCTCCAGGTCGATGCCGTCCTCGGCACCCTCCTCTCCGTACCTTCCGGCCGCGGCGGGCGTCGGTCCGCCGAAGGACACGAAGACCTCCCGGAACTGCCCCGGCGTGATCCGGTGGTAGAACAGCTGACGCAAGGCGTCGATGCTGCGGTATTCGCGCGTGCCCACGGCCGAGGCCATGGCGGAGTGGAACGCGGTGCCCTTGTAGAGTCGTTTGACCTGCTCGTAGTCGGCATTCCGGAGGTTTCCGCCGTCGGGTTCGAGGCAAGCGACGAAGTGCGCGGTGAACCAGAAGGTGTCGAACGCCGAGGCCGCAGCATTGAAGAAGTCGAAAAGGATGTCGTTTTGCCTGTCCCTGCCTTCCGGCGCGCGCAGCGTGGGAAAGGCGGCGTGGTAGGCGGCGGCAAGCCGGTGGACTGCCTGGATCCGGGCGGCGACCGCGATCCGGCCCGCGTCGCAGAAATAGGCGGCGCGGGACTCAAGCC
>CAXUNV010000111.1:0-11062 GCA_964252355.1 uncultured Chthoniobacterales bacterium
CCCGACCGCGCCTTCGCGCGGTTCGCCCGGGCCTACGCCGACCAAACCGAAGCCGATCATCAAGCGTTGCTGCAGGCCGTCAAGTCTGGGCGGCTCCTCGCGGAGCACGGGATTTAGAAGCGAAAGTGGGGCAGGCGTCCCGCCTGCGCCGTTGCCGCCCGCCCGCGCTCCCCTTTCCCGGTCCGCCTCAACGTGGTCCTGATGGGGTTCAGGCGTGTTGATTCTTGCAGGACCCGTTGGCCGTGATCGTGCCAACGGTCTACCGTCGGGCATGTCTGTCCGCCAAGTCACCACGGCAGCGCTGGCCTTGCCGCTTTCCGAACGGGTTGCGCTGGCTCAAGCACTTTGGCAGAGCATTGACGCCGGTCTGGCAGACGCCGACGAGGCCGAAGCGCTGCGCGACGCCGTTCGGCGCGACGGGGAGCTTTCTTCCGGCGCGGTGGTGGGGCGTACCCACGACGAAGTCATGCAGGCGGCACGGCGTGCCACCGAATGCGACTGACGTATCACCCTGACGCTAAGGCTGAGCTGATCGCGGCGGTGCGGTTTTACGAAGGGCGGGTTCCGACGTTCGGCGACCAGTTTCTGGAAGCCGTCGAAGCGGCCATCAACGAGATCCAGAAAACGCCCGAGCGCTGGCGCGTCCTTGAATCCGGTGTGCGGCGCTACCTGATGGGGCACTTTTCCCTACGCGACCGATGACCGCGTTTTGTCACGGGATGCCGCCGGCTCGAAGACGCAAGCCGCCCCTTCCGCGTTCGGTCTCACCCGCCTCCACAGACCCCACCTGGATGACGTGAAACTGGCCCGGCGATCAGAACGCCGTGTCGTCGATCCGTTCCCGCCACGCATCCATGCCCTCTTGGAATGCCTGGAACTTCGCCTCGATCCGTTCTCGGGCGTCGCGCCCGATCGGCAGGTGCAGCGGCGGTCGCGGGTCCTCGACCGCTTGCACGATCAGCCGGACGGCTTTGACCGGGTCGCCTGGCTGGTTCCCATCCAGTTTTGCCAGCCACTCCCGGACGACCCGCAGCGGTTCCTCGTACTCCGGCAGCTGCCGTTGCGCACCCCGCATGGATCGCCCGGCGAAATCCGTCCGGAACGGCCCCGGCTCGACCACCATGACCCGGATCCCAAAACCTTCTACCTCGCCCGCCAGCGCTTCGGAAAGGGCTTCCACCGCAAACTTGGTCGCGGAATAAGCGCCCCCGCCCGCGCGGGCCACCACGCCGCCCACCGACCCGACGTTGACGATATGGCCGGACTTTTGGCGTCGCATCTGCGGCAATACCGCCTGGGTCACCGCCAACAAGCCGAACACGTTCGTCTCAAACTGGCTGCGGACCTCGTCGAGCCCAAACTCCTCCAGCGCCCCGAAAAGACCGTACCCGGCATTGTTCACCAAGACGTCAATGCGCCCGAACCGCTCGACAGCCGCCTGCACCGCCCTTTCGATCGTGCCCGCATCGGTCACGTCCAGGCGCAACGGCAGGATCCGCTCCCGACCGGTGCCGGCGAGGGTCTCCACCGCTTCCAACGACCGTGCGGTCGCGACCACCCGGTAGCCGTTTTTGCTTAGCACCTCCACGAACGCCCGACCAAACCCGGTCGACGCACCGGTGATGAACCATACCGTGTCGTTTTTGCTCATCGCGAAGTATCCGCCTTCGCGCGCGTGCGAAGTCAAGGCGAGAGGCCGGCAAAGCCGCCCCAAGATGGGGAGCGACGGGCGTCGGGGTGCCCTGCCCGCCGCGCTGCGCGCAGTGATGCGGGCGGGGAGCACCGGCCCTCCCGGTCTTGACATCTGCTCTTTTTGGACAAACCCCCCTTGGCGGTGGGAAGTTGGCAGGGTGATGAATTTCCTCTCGGATGGTCTGTTCGTTGCCGCGGGGTCTTTGCGCATCCCGCGAGGGACTGGACTTTCCCTGGCGGCAACTGCCGCCGTCGCCGCCACAACTTTTCTTTTCCCCGTTCATGCAGCTCAGCCGGGAGGTGATGATTCCCCGAACACGCTGCGGACCGGCCGAGCCGCCCTGGGCGACTGGACCGCCGATGCGCCCGGGGTACGCCGTCGCCTCGTCATCGACGACCTGCCGGCTCCTTACCAGACAAAGTCCGCGAACAACGGACCGCACGTGGTCCGTCAGCCTGAGGGCGCGACGCTGCGCGTACCGCCGGGGTTTCAAGTTGCCGAGTACGCGCGGGGGTTTCGCGACCCTCGCTTTCTGCTGACCGCCCCCAACGGCGACGTCTTCGTCACCGAAAGCTCGGGCGGCGAAGTGGTGGTTCTGCGCGACGCTCCGGACCACGCCCGGCCAGCCGCGCGCGAGGTGTTCATCACGGGCCTGCGCCAGCCATTCGGTTTGGCCTTCTACCCGCCCGGACCGGACCCCCAATACCTGTACGTGGCCAACACCGATTCCGTGGTCCGCATCCCGTACCGCAACGGTGACCTGCGCGCGCGCGGGCCGGCCGAGTCAATCGGCGTGGACCTCTCGCCGGGTGGGTTGCTGCGCGGCGGCGGGCATTGGACCCGCGGGGTGACTTTCAGCAACGACGGCCGGAAGATGTTCGTTTCCATCGGCTCGCGTTCCAACGTCGACGAGGGCGAAGATCCGGGAGAAAACCAGCGGGCGCGCATCTTTGAGTTCAATCCGGACGGCACCGGACGGCAGGTCTACGCCTGGGGCATCCGCAATGCGGTTGGCATCGCGGTGCACCCGATCACCGGCGCGCTCTGGATGAGCACCAACGAGCGGGACGGATTGGGCGACGATCTCGTCCCCGATTACATCAGCAGCGTGCGGCCGGGCGGGTTCTACGGTTGGCCTTGGTTCTACTTGGGGTCGCATCAAGATCCGCGTCATCGGGGTCAGCACCCTGAACTTGCCGGCCGAACGGTCGTGCCCGACGTGTTGCTGCAAGCGCATTCGGCTTCATTGAACCTGGTGTTTTACACCGGCAGGCAATTTCCGGCGGAGTACCGCAATAGCGTCTTCGCGGCTTTCCACGGCTCTTGGAACCGGTCCCGGCGCACCGGTTACAAATTGGTCCGGGTACCGTTGGACGAGAACGGCCGGGCACGGGGTGAGTACGAAGATTTCCTGACGGGTTTCGTCACGCCGAAGGGGGACGTCTGGGGACGGCCGGTGGGCCTGACGGTGGCCCGGGATGGCGCGCTGCTGATGAGCGAAGACGCCGGCAACACGATCTGGCGGATCAGCTACGGGGGCAATGGGTAGCCGTGCGAGGGGAGCACGGGCGTCGCCGCCCGTTCATGAGGTGGCCGTGCCCTCAGGGGAGCGCTGGCGTTCCGCCGGTGTCATGGTAGGAGCGGCTCGGCGTTGCAGGGCCATCCGGGCGATGGCGTCGGCCGATCCGGCAAAGCCCAAACGGCTCGTGTTGACCGTCACGTCGTAGAGCGTCGGATCGCCGATCTCGACGTTGAAATGGCGCCTGACGTAACGGCGTCGCGCCAGATCCCTTTCCTGGACCAACTTGGCGGCGTCCGCGGCTGGCAATCCGTAGATTTCCGAGGCGTGCCGGATCCGCATTTCCAACGGTGCGACCAACCGGACGTGAAAGACGTGTGGAAGGCGGGCGGTGATGACGTTCCCGCCACGGCCGACGAGGACGGCGTTTCCCAAGCCCGCCAAGCGCAGCATCGTTTGGGTCGTGTGCTGCACCAAGGTCCAGGCGGACGGGCGCGACCCGAGAACCTCTTCTACCACCGCTTCGATCGGCAGCCGGGCATCCTCGGTCACGAACCGCTCGAGGGCGGCAGGTAGTTGGTGGTCCTGCAACACCTCTTTGGCTAGGTTGGCGTCGAAGACGACCCAGGGCCGACCGGTTGGCGCTCGTTCGGATGCGGTCAGGCGTTCCGTCAGGAGCGCCGCCACCGTCGTCCCGCCAGCACCTGCCTCGCGCGAGATCGTGATGGCCAACGGCGGCGGCTTCGGCTCGACGACCGGAACCGCCGTTTGGCTCCGCAGGTAACCTTGGAATGCGTTCAGGGATTTCGCATACATGGACGACCTCCACGGGGGAGTGAGAGGACCTTCCAGTATCCCTGGACCTCATGCGGCGACGCTCTGCCTGAGCTTCTGCCTTTTGAGGAGCGTTGACCCTAAGGTTCGGACGGACCGTCCTTCACCAGAGCCGTTAGTAGCTAAAACAAAAAAGCTGGCCGACGTCAAGTTTGGACTGGAGGTCGGGTGTGGCGATCGGGCGTGGTGCGCATGGAAAATCGCCGGCCGCAAACGGCAGGACCGAGAGCAGGCGGGACGCCCAATCTTCGGCAAAAGCACCCGTGCGAAAAAAGGTGTCCTCCCGGCGGAAAGTCGTTCGTCGATGGAATGGGACCGAGGCAAACCTTTGCTGCCGGGTCTACCCAAACTCACCCAGACCGACGTTACGCATCCAATTAACCCATGACCACGCCCCTCGTCACTGCCGCTGGCACTGAACTCAGCACCTCACCCAAGGTCACCCCGTTCCTTTGGTTCGACGATAACGCCGAAGAAGCCATGCGTTTTTATGCCTCGGTATTTCCCAACTCGGAAATCCTTGGCATCACCCGTTACGGCGAAACCGGTCCGGGGCCGAAAGGCACGGTGATGACGGTGACCGCGCGCCTTGGCGACCTGGAGTTCACTGGCTTAAACGGCGGTCCGCATTTTGCCTTTTCCGAGGCGACCTCATTCGTCATCCATTGCGAGACGCAGACGGAGGTCGATTACTATTGGGATCAACTTGCAGCGGGCGGTAAAACGAGCCAGTGCGGTTGGTTGAAGGACCGGTACGGGTTGTCCTGGCAAATTGTCCCGACGATGGTCTTGACCCGCTTGCAGGAAGGCGATGCTGGAGACGTGCAGCGCATGATGCGGGCAATCATGGGGATGACCAAATTGGACGTTGCCGCCCTCGAACGGGCGTACCAGGACGCGTCCGCGCCATGACCCAGGGCAGATCACCAGGGCCAAACGGGGAGGATGCGCGCTACCCGGCCGCCGAGAGTTGCGCGCATCGCAGGTAGGAGGTGTCCGGGTCGCGAACAAAGCGCCCGAATTGCCTTTCCGTGCAGGGGTGAACCGCTGGTATGCTCCCGGGTTTTACCTGCCATGGACAACCTGCACCTTGCCGTTCAGTTCTTCCTGCAGCTTGCCGTCATCTTGCTTTGCTGCCGCTTGGTCGGCGTCTTGGCGCTCCGGTTTGGCCAGCCGCAGGTGGTGGCGGAAATGATCACCGGGGTCCTGTTGGGACCTTCCCTCTTTGGTTGGGCGTTCCCGGCTTGGCAACATGCGCTCTTCCCCTGGGATCCATCCCAGAAGGTGCGGGACACGCAGAGCTACCTGTTTCCCGCGTCGCAACTCGGGCTGGCGCTTTACATGTTTGTCGTCGGTTTGGAATTCCGCGTCGACACCGTGCGCCGGCGGTTCCGCCCCGCGGTGGCGGTTTCGGTCGCCGGCATGGCTGTGCCCTTCGCGCTCGGCGCCGGCCTGGGCTGGGCGTTTCACCGCTACACGCACCTTTTCCCCGCCAGAACGTCGCTCACCGAGGCCATGCTCTTCTTAGGAGCCTCCATGTGCATCACCGCTTTTCCGATGCTGGCGCGCATCATCCATTTCAAAGGGCTTTCTGGCACGACCATGGGCACGGTGGCGTTGGGGGCAGGCGCGTTGGACGACGCCACCGCTTGGTGCCTGCTCGCGGTGGTGCTGGCCAGTTTTGATCGGGATTGGGGTCGTGCCTCCCTCAACATCGGCGGTGGGGTGGCGTACGTGGCCGTCGTCGTGGCGGTAGTGCGTCCGGCGCTCGGGCGCTGGAAAGCGTGGCTGGTGAGGAACGGCACGCTGACCGAAGCGGGTTTCGCCGTGGCGCTGGCCCTCGTGGCGCTCGGAGCGTGGTGGACCGATTCCATCGGCTTGCACGCGGTTTTCGGGGCGTTCTTCATGGGGACCGCCCTGCCCCGTGGGGTGGTGTCGCGTGACCTCATCGCCCGCATTCAGCCGTTGACGGTGACCCTGCTGCTGCCGCTGTTCTTCACCTACTCGGGGTTAAACACGAGGATCGCCCTGCTCAACACCCCTTTTCTTTGGCTGACGTGCGCGGCGGTCTTGGTCGCCGCGGTCGTCGGCAAAGGGGTGGCTTGTTGGCTGGCGGCGCGGGCCACCGGGATGTCAAACCGTGAAGCCCTCGGGATCGGGGTGCTGATGAACGCGCGAGGGTTGATGGAATTGATCATCATCAACCTTGGCTTGCAGCGCGGCATCATCTCCGCCGAGCTTTTCGCCACGCTGGTCATCATGGCGGTGGTCACGACCTTGATGGCCTCGCCCATCTTCGACCGCCTCGTGGGTGTGGGCGGCGGCAGGTCCGGGGAAGGCAGCTTCACGGAGGCAGACACGGCCGGATTGCGCACCGGCGCATGAGGAGAAAGCCCCGTGGGCCGGTGCGCCGCGCGCAGCAAAGTCGCCGAGGGCGGCGGAGCGCCGTTCCGCCCGGCCAAGCCGTGCGCTTCTGTTGCTAACCTCCCGTCACCCGCCGGACCGCCTCCGGGTCGATGCCGCTGGCGTACTCGCGGAAGGCGCGCACTTGGCCCGAGGGATTAAAATCGAAAGCAATGGCCAGCCGGTTCTCGTAAGGGGTCCCTTCCGGGCCGACCTGCCCGCGGCTGTCGAATTCCACGACGGCGCTGCCGCCGTCATCCTCCGCGACGTGGAGCGCCGTAAGGGTCAACGTCAGTCGCACGTGCATGGTCTCGCGCTCAAAAGCGATCAGCTCCAACGCGCGGTTCCGGCCGCGCTGCTCGCCCTGCCATTCGGCAAAGGGGAGGGGCACGCGGAAATGCACCTCCTCGGCCAGCAAATCCGCGAACGGCGCGGCATCGCCGCTCTGGACGGCGTGACTAAACGCCGCGAAGGCTCGGCGGGCGGCGCTTGCGGCGAGATCTTTGGTCGGATCAGCCATGTCGGTGGTGCTCACCGCTTTCAGGGTGCCGATATCTTCCAACGAAGCTGCCTCCGTCCCGGATGCCCCAACCGAGGGAAGGGTCGACCCACCGCGGTAGCCGTGGTACTCGTCCCGGACCCATGCGCGATGCGCCCGGAAAAGGTCACCATCACCACCCCGCGAGGCGTCTTTGCCGCGCACGCGCGCGGTTTGCCCGATGCTCCGTTGGTGCTTTGCCTGCACGGATTTCCTGACGATGCGTCCATTTTTGACGCCCTGCTCGACGGTCTCGCTGCCGCAAGTCTGCGCGCGGTGGCGCCCTTTTGCCGGGGGTATTCGCCCTCGCCCCTGGTCAACCCGGACGGTTCCCGTTTTGGGAAGGACCTTCTGCAGGTGCTCGCCGCCGATGTCTTGGCCATCGCCGACGCACTCTCGCCCGGAAACCCGGTCCACTTGGTTGGTCACGACAACGGTGCCTTCACGATCTACCACGCGCTGCGCTTGGCGCCGGAACGCTGGGCCAAGGCCGTGACGTTGACGGCGGCGCACCCTGCCGCTGCCTTCAAAAACGCGGCACGTTCGCCCGCCCAGCTGTGGCGGGCGTCGGCGTTACGCATTTCTCTTCCAGGCGCCCCGCGTAGCGGATTGGTGGGCCACGCGCCGCGACTTTGCCTGCGTGGACAAACTGTGGCGACGCTGGGCCGCCCCGGGCTGGACTTTGCCGGTGGAACACCTGAACGAGGTGAAAGCAACCTTCCGGGCGAGTTGGCCCGCGCCCCTGCTTCATTACCGTTGCGGCGGTCTCGGCCCAGATCACGCCCCGTGGCCGCCGCTTGCGGCGCCGACCCTCTACTTGGACGGCGCGCAGGACGGTTGCGTCAGCCCGACGATGGCGGCGGGCCAGGAGCGCGTCTTCGGCGGCGCGTTCAGGAGCGAGACGGTCGCCGGTGCCGGGCATTTTTTGCACCTGGAAAAACCGGAGGTCGTTGGCGAAAAGGTGATCGCTTGGTTGACGCGGCAATAGGCCCACGGGGGGGGCGCCGGCCCTCCTAGGTTCTGAAAGGTAGGCGTACTGCTTGCCAACGAAGTGGCGGCTAAAGTTGCGCACGACTTGCGCGATGGTCGTCGTTCCCGTACCGGCGCCGCCACAGCAGTCTGTGCCGCGCCTCACCTCACCTCACCTCACCTCACCCGCCTTCCCATGAACACCGCCTCCCGTCACCTTTTGTTGCACGGCACGATCGTGTTGCTCATTGGCCTGTTGGCCGGTATCCCCTACGGCTCTGCCATTGCGGCTGGGGCGGAAGAACCGATCCGCGCGTGGGAACTTGCCCACGGCAGCTCGCCGTTGGGCGCCACCACCATGATCGCCGTGGCGGGTATTCTCTCCCACCTCGCGGCCAGACCGCGGCTGCGTTGGGGCGTGGTTGTGCCGTTCGTGGTGTCTGGCTACGGTTCCAGCGTCGCGTTGCCGTTGGTGGCATTGACGGGGGTGCGCGGTTTGTCACTGTCCGGCCCATTTTGGAACCGCGTGGTCTTCACCGGCAACTCCGTCGGCGCGCTCGGCTCGCTCATGGGCACGGTTTTCCTGCTCTACGCGGTCAGCCGCTCGCTGCGGAGACCCGTGCGCCGGGATGCCGTGCCGCCCTTTGACCCGCGTTCCTGATCGCTGACGACCTGCGCTACCCCGTCGCGCGTGAGGCTACCTGGCCTTCCGCACCTTTGGAAAGGCGGGCGCCCCGCTTACCCCCGTTTGGCCATTGGCGATCTGCGATTGTCCCTTGGGTGATGGGTGGCGCGCGCAGCACGTCCTGAAACGCCCGCAAAGCCGGGTGCGGTGCAACTTCCCGCCGGGTCGCGAAAAAGATTTCCACAGCGGCGTCTTTCGGTGGCAACCGGTGTGCCGTCACCTGTTTCCGTTCGACAAACGGCGCCACCGCCGACCGCGGCAGCATGGCGATGCCCAAACCCGCGGCGACGCAGCCCAGGATGGCGTCGAGCGACCCAAGTTCGTGCTGGTGAACCAAGCCGATCTCCTGCTCAGCTAGGTAAGCCTCCAACCGCTGCCGGTAGGAGCAGCCGACCCGAAAGACGAAGAGTTTCACGATCCGGCCTCGGCCCAGCGACGCCGCGATCGACCGGTGTCGCGGGGCGCTCACCAGCACCAACTCTTCCCGGAACGCCGGGAGCAGCTCCAAGTCGTCGAGTTCGACCGGACCAGCCACGAACGCTCCGTCCAGCCGGTGCTGAAGCACTCCGTCTACCAGTTCCCGCGTGGTGCCCGTCTCCAGGGCAAGGTCCACGTGCGGGTGGGCGGGCGCAAAGACCTTGAGGAGCGCCGGCAAGCGCGCCGCCGCGACCGTTTCCAAGGTGCCGATCCTCAGCTCCTGCACCCGCCGGTGGTCAGGTGCGACGCTCGACCGAGCCGACTGCAGCAACGCGTCGAGCTGGCGCGCGAACGGCAGCAGGTTCTGGCCGGCGCGGGTCAGCGTGACGCCGTAGTGATGACGTTCAAAGAGCGGGGTGCCGAGGTCCTCCTCCAGCAAGCGCAGGCGGGTGGTGACGTTCGACTGGACGGTGTGCAGCTCCCGCGCCGCGCGCGTGAGACTGCCGCTGCGGGCGATCGCCGCGAAAATCTTCAGGTCGGAAACTTCCACCACCCATCTTCGAAGGAGATGGATCCCATTTCAAACGATCATTAGGCAAGATGGTAGCGCGCCTTAGCGTTCGCCATCGTGAACTCCACCTTGCCCGTTCTGCCCGGCGCAGCGCCCGCCCGTCTCCCGGCCGAGTCAGGAACCTCCAACCGCGCGCTCTGGGCGATCTGTTTCGGGTTTTTCCTCGTCCTGCTCGACACCACCGCGTTGAACGTCGCCATCCCTGACCTGGGCCGCGATTTGGGCAGCGGCCTCAGCGACCTGCAATGGGTGGTGAATGTCTATACCTTGGCCTTTGCCAGCCTGCTGCTCGCCGCAGGGGCCGCCGGCGACCGGTACGGGGCCAAGCGCGCCTACTTGGCCGGGTTGGCGCTGTTCACCTTCACTTCGCTGGCCGCGGCCGTCGCGCCTTCGCTCCCCTTCGTCGTGCTCGCGCGAGCGCTGCAGGGGGTGGGCGCCGCGCTCCTCGTGCCGGCCTCGCTCGCCCTGTTGGCCCACACCTATCCCGAGTTGAAGGCGCGCAGCCGCGCGGTGAGCGCGTGGGCCAACACCGCGAGCCTTGGCTTCGCGGCCGGACCGCTCTTGGGCGGTCTGCTTACCACGTGGTGCGGTTGGCGCAGCATTTTCCTGCTCAACGTCCCAGTTGGACTGCTCGCGCTGTGGGCGAGCGCACGTTGGTTGAAACCGCCGCCCGTGCGTCCGGACCGGCGGATCGGGTGGTGGGGCCACCTGACGGCCGGGCTCTTTCTCCTGACTGCAACCGACGCCTTGACCGAGGGCGGGAGACACCCTTGGACTCATCCCGCCGTGCTCGACCCGTTAACCCTCGCCACGGTGGCGGCCGCCTGGTTTTTCGTGGCTGAGCGGCGGGGTGCCTACCCCGTCTTGCCACGCTTCCTTTTTGTCCGGCCGCTCTTCTCGACTTCTGTCGGCGTCGGGTTCCTCCTGAACTTTTGCATGTACGGCATCCTCTTCATCGAGTCCGTCTACCTCCAACGCACCTTTGGGTTGGACGCGTTCGCCACGGGGTTCACGGTCACCCCGTTCACGCTTGGGCCAACGTTTGCCAGCCGCTTCCTGAGCCGCTGGAATGAGGAAAAGCATCTCCGCGCCCGGATGAGTTACGGCCTGCTTCTCGGTGGGGTGGGCGCGGTCGTGCTGACGGTGGCCGCGCGCCTGACGGCGTTCTGGCCGGTCCCGTTCGGCTTGGGCCTGCTCGGGTTGAGCATGGGCACCGTCATGCCCGCGATGACGGCCGGCGTGCTTCTGTCGGCATCGGCCGAGAGTTCGGGGCTGGCCTCGGGGGTGCTAAACGCCGCGCGCCAAGTCGGTGGCGCGTTCGGGGTGGCCCTGCTCGGCGCCTTTCTCCAGGCGTTCAGACCGCCCGCGGGGGTGGCATGGCCGCTCGGCGTGGCTGCCCTGGCCCTTTTCGCGGGCGGGGTGGGGGCATTGGC
>CAXUNV010000112.1:0-11040 GCA_964252355.1 uncultured Chthoniobacterales bacterium
TGTCACGGGCGGTGCCGGCTTCATCGGCTCTCACGTGGTCGCCCGCTACCTGCGGGATGGCCACGACGTGGGGGTCTTGGACAACCTCACCACCGGACGGCGCGAGAACGTGCCGTCTGGCATCCCGCTTTTCACCGTCGACGTCCGGGATGGGGCCGCTGTGGAGGCGGTCTTTCGCGCGTTCCGCCCTGCGGTGGTCTCGCATCATGCCGCGCAACTCGACGTGCGCCGATCGGTGGCCGAGCCGGCGTACGATGCCGGGGTGAACGTGATCGGCGGAATTCACGTGCTGCATGCCGCCGTCCGCGCGGGTGCCCGCCGATTCATCTTCGCATCTTCTGGGGGTGCCATTTACGGGGACGCAGACCAACTGCCCACCCCGGAGGACGCCCGGGCGCAACCCCAATCCCCTTATGGCGTGACCAAGCGGACCTTCGAACAGTACCTCCGGCTCTGGCAGGAGCTGCACGGCATCGTCCCCGTGGTCCTCCGCTACGCAAACGTTTACGGCCCAGGGCAAAGTCCGGCGGGCGAAGCCGGCGTCATCTCGGTCTTTTCGAGAAAACTCCTGCGCGGCGAAGCGTGCGTGCTGTTCGGCGATGGCACCACGACGCGCGACTACCTGTTCGTGGAGGATGTGGCCGAAGCGAACGCCCTCGCGTTGGCCCGGGGTGATGGCGAAGTCCTCAACCTTGGCACCGGCCGGGAGACGAGCTTGGCCAAACTCTACGCGGCACTCTCGGCAGAGGTTTGTCGGGTGGCACCGGAGGTGAGGCGGCGCGCACCGGAGAGGGCCGCAGCCCGCCCAGGCGAGGTGCGGCGCTCCTGCTTGGACGCGCGGCGCGCGGCGGCGCGCCTCGGCTGGCAACCCACCACACCTTTGCGGGAAGGTCTGTCAGCCACGGTGGCCTGGATGGCGGGCAAAGGGCGAGCGGGAGCGAGCGCGACCGAGCGCGACCGAGCGGGAGCAGGCGCGGCGGACCGCCAGAAAACGGTTGCGCAGGTTCGGTAACTGCCGCCGACGGGTGGCTACCGCACCTTCCTGGCTGCGTTTTCGCGCCACTGGTGCCAGACCGCTTGCGCCATGCTCCGTCTCTCGTTAAAACGTCGCATGGCCGTCCCCCGCCAACCGCCGGCGCAGCCCTTTGCCAACCCTCCCACCGCCCAGACCGCTCCTGACAGGCTACGGAACGTCCGCGCCTGGACGGCCTGCTGTGCCATCGGCCTTTTGGCAGGGTGTGCTTCAAGCCACCAATCTGTTCGTACCCGTTACCGGGACTATGCCCTGGCGCTCGGACGCCCTTACGCCAACGAAGCGGGTGTGGCCCAGGACCGGGTTAACTCCTATTTGACGCACCTCAACGCTGCCCGCCGAAAAGCCTTGGCTTCCACCGAATACCTCGCCGTAGAGGCAACCACCATGGCGGTGAACGACGTGGCCGGCTTGGTGAAGAGGATAAACTCCGGGGGTGAACCGATCGCGACCATCACCGGCGACTCGTATGACCTGACGAGTACCCGGGCAAGTTTCATCATGATCTTCGACGCCAAGACCGGAAAACCTGCTACCGAGGAGGGTTACGTCGCGGTCGACACCCCCCAGAAAGGCCAGTCCGGCATGTTCGGCGGCTACGACGCGTTATACATTGGGAACGGCCGATGAGGACCTCCTTTTGCGCCCTGGCGCTGCTTCTCTCGTGCGCCTTCTCCTCGTGCTCGACGTCTTCGGGGGTGTCGGCTGCTGCTTCCTCGGCCCCCAACGTTCCCGAGTACGGCTTGGCCGAGGCCGAACCGTACCCGGAAGAGGTCAACTTGGCCTACCAACGGCTCTGGAACTTTCTCCAGCGCCCGAACGGGCGGGCGCGCGCAAGCTTGGCCCAAACGCCTTATGTGGCCGTGCACGTGGGCAACGTTTCAGCGGGCGACGTGCACCGGGTCCTCCGCAAGCTGAAACGGGGCACCGCGCAAGCCGTCAGTTTCTACTCCAGCGACCCGTACGAACCGGCCAACGTCACTGCCAAATTCGTCTTGGTGTTTGATTCCCGCACCCGCAGGTTGGCCGCGCCCGTCGGGGTGTTTACGGTCGACAGCCCGGCGCGGGGCGGCTTGGGTCGATTCGGCGACGTCTTGGCCGTCTACGCCGGGACGCAGTGATCACCGGCCACCGAATGACTGAAGCGCTAAGTCCCTCGATTCAGCCTTCGCGGCCCTAGATCCCGGCGTGGATCGCCGGGCGTCGCTTCGGGTTGCGCTCCGCCTTGCGCAGCACCTCCCGGGTGAGTGGGGCCACGTCGCCGTGGCCGCTCAGGAGAAAGATGATGAGGTACAAGAGCGGGTTGCCTTCCGTCCAGTTGAAGTAAGCGTGCGGCAGCGTCCCGGTGGTGTCGCGCAGGTGCAGCAGGAAAGCCGCGATCGCGTTGGGCACCGCCGGACCCGTCGCGCGCAGCACGCGGTTCGGACCCACGTGCACGCCGCGGACCACCAAGTCGGACGAAAAATCGCTCGCATCCGGCACGGTGACCTCGAGGAACACGACCGGGTCATGGGGCGGGATGAGGTGGTTCTCGCGGGCTTCCTGCTCATGGCGGGCGTACGCCGCCGCGTCCCGACGGCCAGGTTGGCTGGCGATGATGCGAAGGTGGCCGCACGCCGCCACCTCTTTCAGCAAGTGTTCCGCTTCGGCATCCAGCGTGATTTGATCCACGCGAAGCTCCGTGGTGCGCCACGCGCGTGAGAGCAGCGAAGTGACGACGATGGCCGTGATGAAAAACGCGGCGATCTTCACGCCGTCGGGCCGCTCGACGACGTTGGCCAAGGTGGTGTAGGTGAAGACGATGGCGATGGCGGCGTAACCCAGCCGGGCCACGGGGGAGGCGTTGCGTCGCCACGCCGAGAGGGTGGCCGCCACCGAAGCCGAAGTCATCAGGACCAAGACCCCGGTGGCATACGCGCCGCCTTGGGCGTCCACGTTCGCGCGGAAAAGGAGGGTCACGGCGAACGCGATAGCCATGTAAATCAGCACAAGCGGTCGGGTCTGGCGGGTCCACTCGGGAGCCATGCCGTAGCGGGGCAGGTAGCGCGGCACCAAGTTCAACAGGCCGGCCATCGCCGAAGCGCCCGCAAACCAGAGGATCGCGACCGTCGAGAGGTCATAGACGGTCCCAAACGCGTTGCCGAAGTACTGGTGCGCGAGGTAGGCCAATGCCCGGCCGTTGGCGGGCCCCGCGGGCTCGCCGTTGGGTCCGGCTGCGCGGAAGGCGTCTGCCGGGATGAGCAGCGTCGTGACGAGGGCACTGCTCAACAGAAACACGCTCATGATCACCGCCGCGGTCACCAACAGGTGATGGGTGTGCCGGATCTTGCCGCTGGGCTGGGGCTCTTGGTCACCGGGCGAGCCTTTGACCAGCGGCATCATGGCGACGCCGGTCTCGAAACCCGACAGGCCGAGCGCAAGTTTTGGGAAAAGCAGCAGGCTGACGCCCAGCATCGCCCACGGGCTGCCGTGGGCGGCAAACAGCGCTTTCTGCCAATCCGCAAACACGTGCGGGTGAGCCACCAAGCGCATCACCCCGTCGCCGACCACCACCAGGTTGAGCGCGAGGTAGACGCCGACCAACGCCACCGCGATGCCGACCGCCTCCTTGAAACCTTTCAGGAACACCGCCCCAAGCAGCGCCACCAGAAACAACGTGATCGGCAATGCTTGACCACCCAAGGCGGGGTGGAAGATCGGGTTCTCCACCAAGTGGGCGCTGGCGTCCGCGGCCGACAGAGTGATCGTGATGATGAAGTCGGTGGCGGCAAACCCCAGCAACGCCAGCACGAAAAGTTTGCCCTGCCACCACGACAGCCAGTGCTCCAGCATGGCGATGGACCCTTCCCCGTGCGGGCTCTCGCAAGCCACCCGGCGGTAGACCGGCAACGCGCCAAACAGCGTCAGGAGCACCAGCACCAAGGTTGCCAAAGGGGAGAGGGCGCCGGCGGCCAGGAAGGCGATCCCCGGCTGGTAGCCCAAGGTCGAGAAGTAGTCGACCCCCGTCAGGCACATCACTTTCCACCAGGGTTGCTCGTGCTCGGTTTTCGCGGCGGTGGTGCCTGGTCCGTGGGTGCCGGCGACATCCGGGCCGGCAAAGAGCCAACGTCTGAGACCAGGGACCGAAACCCTGGTTTTGGGGTGGAGAGCAACGGTCTTAGACACGGCAACGGTTCGCGAGTAGACGCGGAAGTGGTGGCTCCAGGCTTGGCCACTCTTTGGCAATGGTCGCGCCGGGAAGCATACGGAGTTGGGGGGCGGGCAAGCCCGGCGGCTCACCCTGGGTCTTCCGCTCCGCTTTGTCAACCGGGCGGGCGCGGCGCTCCGCGCGGGGTGGAAGGGTAGCGCGAAACGCAAACGACAAAGGCCAAAACGGGAAGCGGCGACCACCTTGCTTGCGGTAGGGTGTTAACCCCCAACCTGCAGCTGGAGCGGCGGTCGTCTGAGAGGGCTGCAGTTTGGAGGGTGCCGGCGCGGAACGACCCTGACGGCGTCCCAAGGCCATTCCGCGCCGGCTCAGACCAGCCGGCGACCCTCAACCTCAATGGCCGCCCGCCTTTGCCGTCCGGATCTTCGCCCTACCGGGTCGATCGCGAGCTCTCGCCCGGCACGCGGAACCCGCAACTCGGAACTCCCCCCGTTGGACGCGGCCGGCGCCGCACGTTACGGGTGGGGCCATGCACCAAGTGCGCCGCGCCGGTTTGCCCTTCATCCTGGTCACCGTCTTTTTAGACATGCTGGGCATCGGGCTCGTCATCCCGATCCTGCCCGCACTCGTCGGCGTGTTCACGGGAAGCCGCGACGCGCAGTCGCTCTGGTATGGCGCCTTGGTGGCTTCGTACGGCTTGACCCAATTTTTGGGAGCGCCCTTCCTCGGCGCCCTCAGCGACCGGTATGGCCGCCGTCCGGTGCTCCTCGTCGCGATTCTTGGGCTGGGCCTAAATTTCCTGCTCACCGCCACGGCACGGTCGCTCTGGACGCTGCTCTTTGCACGGTTGTTAGGCGGTGCGCTCGGAGCCAGTTACGCCGTGGCCGGCGCCTACATCGCGGACGTCACCACCCCCGAACAACGGAGTCGGAGCTTCGGCACGATGGGGGCCGTGTTCGGCTTGGGCTTCATCTTCGGACCTGCGCTCGGGGGTTGGCTTGGTGGCCACGACCTTCGGCTCCCCTACTTCGCCGCCGCCAGCCTCTCGTTGTTGAACGCGCTCTACGGGTTTTTTATCCTCCCAGAGTCACACCCGCCCGAGGGACGCCGCCCGGTGACCCTCGCCAAACTCAACCCTTTTGCCGCCCTCGCGGGGCTGGCGAAGCTGCGCGGCGTCGGTCGCTTGGTTGCAGTCTACGCCCTCGCCGTCTCGGCTCAGTTCATCGTCCAATCGACCTGGGTCCTTTTCACGACTTTTCGCTTTGGCTGGGGACCGCGCGAGAACGGCACGTCGTTGTTCGTGGTCGGCGTCGCGGCGGCGTTCGCGCAAGGGTTCCTGCTGGGCAACGTGCTGCGCTGGCTTGGCGAACAACGCACCGTACTCGCCGCGCTCCTTTCGGGCACGGTGGCTTCGGTGTTCTACGGCTTCGCCACGGAGGGTTGGATGATGTACGCGATCATCTTGGCCAACGTCTTTGGGTTCCTCATCAGCCCGGCGCTCCAGGGGATCGTGTCGCGCGCGGCGGACCCCAGCGCCCAGGGGGTGACGATTGGTTCCTTGAACGCGGTCGGCAGCGTCATGGGCGTCGTCGGCCCATTGGTGGGTACCCCGCTGCTGGCCGCGGTGGGCCACCTACCACGGACCGATTGGCGGGTGGGCATCACCTTTTTTCTCTGCGCGGGCCTGCAAGCCTTGGCGCTCCTCTTGGCCGCGCAACATTTCCGGCACGCGCCCCGGCCGGCGATCACGGCCGCCGTGGGCGCGCCGGCCGACGCTGGCTAAGTTCAGGGGTGGTGTCCGGGCGCGTCACGCCTGCCTCGGCAGAAACCGTGCCTGCACCTCCGGCCAGCCCGTCACCCGCACCGGGTAACCGTCGTTCACGTTGTGCGGCGCGGTGAAGAGGACGCCTTGGCCCCGGAGCCGGGCGAAGTGGCGCGAGTGGTCGTCGACGAGGTAGTCCACCGACAAGATGCTTTTGTCGCCGCAGAAAATCAGGCGCTCCGGCGGGATGAACGGGAAACGTTCCCGCACCCATTCATACTTGTCGGGCAGGGAGGTGGGATGCTCCATGGCCGAACTGGCGATGTAGACCTCGTGCACGGCCGCGAGCGCCTGCAGGATCTCGACCGCACCCGGCAAGACGTCGAGGTCGCGGAAAAAACCGGGGCGGTCCGGGTACGCACGCACCGCGGTGCGGTGTTCCGGGGGTACCGCTCGGTAGATCTTCGTGCCGCGCAGCGCCGCCGTCGTCAGATCCCCGCCGAGGTCCGCGTTGTAAACGGCAACCCACTTGGCGAGGGTGTCGGCGAGCACCTCGTCCATGTCGAACGCGATGCGGACGGGGTGGAAGGCGGCGGGGTCGTGGCGGGGGTTCACGGGAGAGACATAAACAGACGGCCACCCGCCCGCAACGGCCGGCGTGGCCCCCTGGCCTGAACGCTGGGCCAGGCGCCGCCGCGCACGGCGAAACGGACGGGAGAGGGTTGGCGGCACCCCGTCAGACAAGGTAACGGTAGCGGGAAGATGCCACCGGCCCTCGTTCTCCTGCCCCCTTGGGTGCTGCCCGCAGGAGCCATCCTCCTTGCGCTTTTGGCTCTCGCCCTGCTCTGGAGATGGTGGCGCGAGCCGACCGTCTACCTGGAAGCCGTCGAAAGCCTGCTCACCCCAGCCGAACGCCGCTTCCACGAGACGCTCCGGCGCGCCGTGCCGGATGACTGGCAGGTGCTCGTCAAAGTCCGCATCGCGGACGTAATCCGCGTGACCAGTGAGCACGCGCCGAGCCGCCAACGCGTGTTCCGTTCGATCTCGAGCAAACACGTGGATTTTGTGTTGGCGGACCGCAAAAGTCTCCGGCCGGTCGCCGCCGTGGAGTTGGACGATTCCAGCCATCGCCGGCGGGACCGGCGCAAACGGGACGTCTTGGTCGACCGGGTGTTCGCGACGGCCAGTTTGCCGCTGGTGCGGGTACCGGCGGCGGCGCGTTATCGCCTCGACGAAATCGCCGAGGTGATTGAGCGCGCCACGGCGGTCCGGTGAAAGGCGGGACGCGGCAAACCCAGTGACCAAGGATCAAGGAACCACGCGCGTGGGACACGGGGGTTTCTCCCTGGGTTTTTACCCGACCGCGCCTCCCTGAAGGCGCCGTAAGAATTCCCCTGGCCCGTCCTGCACATCAACCCGCAACCGTGGGTAAATCGCGGCCGGTGCTTGCCACGGTCGGGGTGGGCAGCTGGAACAACTTCTTGCTCCCGCTAGTCATGATCAACCGTGAACCCCTTTACCCCTGGCCGCTGGGCATCAGGCAGTACCAGGGTCAGTACGGCACCGGTTGGGGCAAGGTGCTGGCCTTTGTCTCACTGACCATCGCGCCAGCCGTCGCTTTTTACCTTTTGGCGCAACGCCACATCATCGCCGGGCTGACCTGTGGCGCGGTCAAAGGGTGAGCGAGCTGCGCGCGCGGTTGCCGGTTGCCAGCGGGGCCGGAGCTCGCGGGCGACCCGGTGGGGCGAAAACCCGGCCCGCTGAGGGGGGTTGCCGCCGGGGTGAACGCCTGCGGGGCGGTTTGAGCCGGCGCGGAGCCATTCCAACGGCGCTTTGGCGTGGTTTGTGGCCCGACTCAGACCAACCTGCGGTCGTGCCCAGCGTTGGCCGCTCGCTCCCTGCCGGTCGGGTCTGCGCCCCACCGGGTCACTGGCGAGGACCGCTTCCCTGGCCAAGTCTTTGCCCCACCGATCTTCTACACCCCGGCCGCAAGAGTGGCCTCGGCCATCCGCGCCTCGCGCGCCTTTTGCGCTTTGCGCGCGGTGTTGAGGGCCAACTCCAACATCGGCCCCGGGAAACGCCGGCAACCCCGCAGGGTGTCGTCCAACGCGTTCACGAAGTGGTCGATTTCCCGTTCGCCGATGGTGAGCGGCGGCAGGATCTTGATGACGTCCATGTTGTGGCCCGCAACCTGGGTCAGCACGCGGTGCCTGCTCAGCAGGGGCACGATCACCAATTGCGGGAAGAGCGACCGATCGATGCGGTGCAAGAGACGCCACGCCATCTTCATGGCGACCTCGGGAGGCTCGTGGAATTCGATGGCGATCATGAGGCCTTTGCCTCGCACTTCTTTGATGAAGCTGTGCTTCTCGCGCAAGGCCTGCAGACGCTCCAGCAGCACCACGCCCTGGCGCTCGGCATTCGCCGCCAAGCCTTCGTCCTCCAATACCGACAGCGCGGCCAGCCCGCAAGCCATGGCCAGGTTGTTGCGTCCGAAAGTGCTGGAATGCACGACGCATCGATCCAAGCGGCTGAACACCTTCTGGAAAATCGGGCGCCGCGTCACGATGGCGCCGCAGGGCACGTAGCCGCCGCTCAGGCTTTTGGCCACGGTCACGATGTCAGGCGCCACCCCCCAGTGCTCAAACGCCCAGACACGCCCGGTCCGCCCCAGGCCGGTCTGGATTTCGTCTGCAATGAAAAGCGTGCCGTGCTTGCGGCAGAGTTCCTGGGCTTGCGCATAGAAATCGCCTCGGGGGAATTTCACGCCTTTTCCCTGCACCGGCTCAAAAAGGAATGCGGCGACATCTCCGCGGTGCAAGGCGCGCTCCAGGCCTGCCAAATCGCCGAGGCGGACCTTCTCGGTGTCGGCCAGCAACGGCCCGAAACCTTCTTGGAAATTTGGGATGCCCGTCACGGAAAGCGACCCGTAACTTAGGCCGTGGTAACTGCCGTGCAGGCTGACGACCTTGGGGCGACCCGTGGCGGCGCGCGCGAATTTGATGGCGCCTTCGATGGCTTCAGTGCCCGAGTTGCAGAAAAAAGTGGCGTCGAGATGATCCGGCAAGGTCTTCAGCAGGGCCTCGGCCAAAAGGCCGCTGAGTAGCGAGCAATCCAGCTGCACCATGTTGGGCAGGTCAAGGTCCAACACGTCGCGGATCGCCGCCTTCATCGTCGGGTGGTTGCGGCCGGCGTTGAACACGCTGTAACCGCTCAAAAAATCCAAGTAGGCGTTGCCTTCGGCGTCGTAGAGGTAAGCGCCCTCTGCGCGTACGTAAACCTTGTCAAACCCGGTGATCCGCAGCACCTCCACCAGGGTGGGGTTGAGGTGCCGTTCGTGGAGGCGATAGTTTTCCCCCTGACGGGTCTGGACGAGGTGCTTGAGGTCGATGGGCATGGCCGAGGCAACCCGGCAACCCGGGCAGGTCTCGAACGTGCGGTGGCTCGGGGGGGACGTCAACCGGTCTCCGGAAGCGGCCAAACCGGGCCGCCCCCGGCGTCAGCGGCCGGGTTCCCCATCACGCTCCCCATTTCCCGAGCTTCCATCGCGGACGGGCGGTTGCGCCCGTCCGCATCGGCTTCAAGCCACCACGGTTTGAAGCAGCTCCTAAACCGCCTCCGAACTGCCCAAGACCAAACCGCCTTTGGGCTCGCGCGCTTCGCTGAGCAGGAAGCCTGGCCGCACTCCGGAGACGATCACCTGCTCCGGGTAAGCCGAGGTGCCATGCTCGTGGAGGTCCAAACCTTCCTCCTCGCCCGCGGCGGAGATGCGCAGGGTCCGGGTCGCCTTCAACGCGTACATCATCACGAGCGCGGCGACGAAAACCCCGCCTCCAATGCAGGTGTTGCCGATGATTTGCGCCACGACTTGGTCGGTGCCACCGCCGTAGAAAAGGCCCCTGACCAACGCACCGGCGGAGGTGTCCGCCCCCGTCGGCGTAGGCGCGCCGTATTCGCCCGTCGCAAACAGCCCTAAACTGTACGTGCCCCACATGCCGCATAATCCGTGGACGGGCCAAGCGCCGCAGGGATCGTCGATGCGCAGGTACTCGAGCAGGTCGGTGCCGAGCACCACCAGCACGCCAGCCACCCCACCCAGGCAAATGGCGCCGAAGGGCGAAACCCAATAACACGGGCAGGTGATCGCCACCAAACCGGCGAGCAAGCCGTTGAGCGTCATGCCGCAATCCCATTTTTTGAAGCGCGGGTAGACGAAGAAGAGCGCCATCAAGCCACCCGAGCAGGCTGCCAAGGTGGTGTTGGTGGCAACCCGGGCGATCCCTTGAAAATCCATGGCGGAAAGCGTGCTGCCGGGATTGAAGCCATACCAGCCGAACCAAAGGATGACGGCGCCGACCGCGGCAATCGTCATGTCATGTCCCGGCATCGGGGCGCCGCCGTCGCGCTTGAACCTGCGGCCGAGGCGTGGCCCCAGGGCGATCGCGCCCGCCAGCGCGATGAAGCCACCGATGGTGTGCACCACCGTTGAACCTGCGAAATCATGGAACGGAGCTTTCCAAAAAGGAATGCTGTTGAGCCAACCGTCCGGTCCCCACGCCCAATGGCCGAAGATCGGGTAAAGGAAACCGCTGACGCCGAAGCTGTAGAAGAGGTCGCCCCAAAACCCGGTACGACCGAGCATCGCCCCAGAGGTGATCGTCGAACAGGTGTCGGCAAAGGCGAATTGGAAAAGAAAGAACGCCACGGTTGCGACGCCCGTCGTGCCGTACGTCTCCGGGATGCCGTTCAGGAAGTAGTACTGGTTGCCGATGAGGCCGTTGCCACTGCCAAACATCCAGGCAAAACCCCATGCCCAGAACAGGATGCCGCAGAGGCAGGTGTCGACGACGCCTTCCAAAACGATGTTGACGGTTTCCCGGGTGCGCGCAAAACCCGCCTCAAGGAACATGAAGCCGGCTTGCATAAAGAAGACCAAGAAGGCCGTCACCAACACCCACAGGGTGTTCACCGGGCTCACGTAGGGTGGCAGCGGCGGGGTCGCGGCGGGTGGCGTCGCAGCCTCTGCCGGCGCCGGATTACCCGTGGCGGGCGCGACCGGGCCCGGCGAAGCCGCTGCCGAGGCGGAAGCCGCCGGAG
>CAXUNV010000113.1:0-11022 GCA_964252355.1 uncultured Chthoniobacterales bacterium
GCCCAAGGGCTCCAGCGCGGGGGGTAGGGGGCTGATGGGGAAACCGCCCGTCACCAGGAAGCCGGCGCTGCGCAATGCGGTCAGTAAGGCCAACGAGGAGATGAAGCTTGGGATGCGAAGGGTCACCCGGAGCGTGCCGATCAGCAGCCCGCACCCCACGGCGAAGGCGGCCGTCAGCGCCATGGCCAGCGGCCAAGGCAACCGACAGCTGACCGTCAGGTAAGCGAGGGAGACCCCGGAGAAAGCCGCCATGGAACCGACGCTAAGGTCGATCTCGCCGGCGATGATCACCATGCTCATGCCCACGCCGATGATGGCGATCATCGACATTTGGCGTGAGACGTTTACCAGGTTGCGGACGCTCAGGAAGTTCGGCGCCGCCGCACTCAGGCAGGCGCACAACACCGCGTACGCGACCAGGAGAAAGAGGATGCTGCGCGGCCCGGCGTTCGCGGGACGCCGGGTACGGGTGGGTTGGATCGTTCGCGTCTCGACGGTTTGCATGAGGTCACACGCCGGTTGCCGAGAGCAGGATGGTAGCCAACGAAGTCTGTTGGCTGTCCGCTTCGCCGACGATTTTACCCCGCGCCACCGTGAGCACGCGGTGCGAGGCGGCCAGAACCTCTTCAAGTTCGGACGAGATGAAAACAATGGCCATGCCTGCGTCGGCCAAACGGTCGAGCGTGGCCAGAATTTGCGCTTTGGCATGGACGTCGACCCCCCGCGTCGGTTCATCGAGGAGCAGCACCCGCGGCTTCCGCGCCAACCATTTCCCAATCACGACCTTTTGTTGATTGCCGCCGGACAGAGTCCGCACGGGGGTCTGCGGCCCGGGCGCTTTGACCTGCAGGTCCTGCATGACGCCTTTCGCCAAGGAAAATTCGTCCTTGCGCCGAAGCCAACCGTGCGGCGCCAATTGGTCGAACACGGTGAGGACCAAATTTTGGGCGATGTTCAGGGTCGGCACGAACCCCTGGGCTTTGCGGTCCTCAGGGGTTAAACCGACCCCGAGGCGGGCCATTTTGCTCGGGGTCGGCCGCCGGACCCGGGCACCCCCCACGACGATCTCGCCGCCGTCGACCCGGTCACGTCCGAAGATGGCGCGGACGAGTTCGGTCCGCCCCGCGCCCACCAAGCCGGCCAAACCCAGGATCTCCCCAGCGTGCACGTCGAAGGAAACGTCCTCGAAAGCGCCGCGCCGGGTCAGGTTCCTGACCGACAGGGCCACCGAACCCCGGGCGCGGCGGGGCGGTCGGCCGCTCACCTCGGTCAGTTCCTCTCCAAGCATGAGTCGGACGACGTGGGCGCGGTCCAGTTCCTTCGGGTTCGCCGTAGCCACCGTCCGACCGTCGCGCAAGACGGTGATCTGCTGGGCGATGCGTTCCACCTCGGCCAACCGGTGAGAAATGTAGATCAGGCCGACGCCGTCGCGCGCCAAGGTCGCCACGATCGTCAGGAGCTTGTCGGCATCCCGGTTGGACAACGCAGACGTCGGTTCGTCCAGGATGAGGATCCGAGGTTTGCGGGCGAGCGCTTTGGCGATTTCCACCAGTTGTTGTTGGGCCACGCTTAACCGGCTCACCGGGTCATGAGGATCGATGTCGTCGGTAAGCCGAGCAAGCAACGCCGCCGCGGCTTGCCGGAGCTTGGCCGGTCGCACGCGCCATTCGCTTCCTGACAAGTTCCAACCTCCCAAGAAAACGTTCTCAGCCACGCTCAGCGCGGGTACCAAGCTCCCCTCCTGATGGACGATGGCGATGCCTTGACGGATCGCGGCTTGCGGGTTCGGCAACTCCACCGGCGTGCCGGCAAGGCTGATGCGACCCTCGTCGGGAGCGTAGACGCCGCCCAAGATTTTGATCAGGGTACTCTTGCCCGCGCCGTTCTTGCCAACCACGGCGTGAACCTCGCCACGCGCGCAGCGAAGGTCGACGCGCTCAAGCGCACGCACGCCTGCAAAACCCTTGCTGATTCCTTCCATCTCCAACAGCGGCGGTGCGGGTGCGACCATGGCGCGGCTCGTCGGTGGCGTCGTGCGTAGTGGGCAAGCCTCTCCGCGTCGCTCAACGCGCCAACGCTTCGTACTTGGCCACGTAGGCTTTCACGTCGTCTGGCCGGTCCGCGGTGAACAGCTGCAAGGGTACGATGACTTTGTCCGGGGTCTTTTCGCCTTTGACTTTGGCGATGGCGAGTTCTGCCGAACGGTAACCAATCGAGTAAGGGTCCTGCGTCGAGACGGCCACCAGCCCGCTTTGCGGGTCCAGCAGCGCACGCGCCACCTGCAGGCTCATGTCCGTCCCGCACACCTTCACCTTGCCGCCTTGGGAACGCGCCGCGGTGATGGCGCCCACCAGTCCGCCCTCGTTGGCCGCCCAGACCAGCTGGGTTTCCGGATGGCCCTGCAGAATGGTCTCGACCGTGTTGGCCGAGGGGTCCGGGAACTCGCCTTCCTGTTCTGCCACGATCGACACCCCTGGCACGCGAGAGACCTCTTTCACAAACCCCTCGCGCCGTTGGCGGCCAGCTTCGTATTTCGGAATCGTCACGAGCGCGATCTTGGCGTTGCCGCCGAGGTTGGCTTTCACGTAATCGGCCACGTACCGTCCCATCTGCGCCCCGAGTTCCACGTTGTCGACACCGACGAACGTGGTCATGATGGGGGAGTCGATCGTCGTGTTGTAGTCCACCAGCTTGACGCCGTCGTCGACGGCGCGCTTCAGCGCTGGGACGGAACTGGTCGGGTTGATGGCGCTGATGATGATCGCGTCGACGCCGCGCGCGACGAAGTTGTCGACGATCTGCGCCTCGGTGTCGACCTGGGTGCGCGCGTTGCCGACGAGGACCTTCGCGCCTCCCTTGTCGGCGGCGGCCTTGACCCCGAGTTCAACGGAACGAAACCACTCCACTTCGGCACTCATCTGGACGGCACCCAGCACGACGTCCTTCCCGTTCGCGGCCGGCCAGTGTGAGGCAGGCGCACGCGTGCCGGGCAAGGGACCTCGACGAGAGCATGGCCGTCGGGAAGGAACCGCCCGGGCCGCTCCGGATGGGGCGGCTGAGGCGGGTCGTGGAGTCGGATGGGTTAGGTGTTCTGCTTGGGGCTTTCATGTTCCGGGGGCTGGCGGGGTTGGTGGCAACCGGTTTGCTCGGTCTGCGTGGGGTGAAATCGTGGGAGGCGTCAAAAGTCGCGGGCGACGGCCCTTCGTTGAAAGCGGTCGAGTAGCTCGGCAACCGGTTCATCGGATTGGCGCGCAAGCGTGGTCAGTTCGTCCAGCAGCTTGGCAAGCTCGGGCAGGTGCTTGACGCGAGGCAACTCGCGCGCGTTGCGGTGCAGCTCTTCCAACCGGTGGTAAAAGGGAATGACGCGGTTGACCTCCGCGTCCTGCCAAGTCGAGCGGCGGCAGCCGATCCCGCCCTCTAAGGCAAGGAGGCGGTCGTTTTCGGGGCCCGCGCAATGGCGCAAGAACCGGTAGGCGAGTTCCGGACGCGTGCAGCCCGCGCCGACCGCGAGCATCCAGTAAACGTTGAGCGAAGCCGAAGGCGTTCCCGCCGGTTCCACCGGCAGGGGATGGACACCGACGAGCCCTTTGACCCGGCTCTCCGGCACGGATTCGCACATCGCCGCGAAACCGAACCAATTGACCGAGAGGGCGCCTTCGCCGCGCGCGAACGCCCAGCCGGCCTCCACCGAATCCATCTCCGCCGCGCGCGAGTGCATGGCTTGGCCGTCGCGAAACAGGTCGCGGTAGAACGTCAACGCGCTTTCGGCCTCCGGGGTGCAAAGCGTCAGCCGACCTTCCGGCGAGAAGAGGTCACCGCCGCGCGTCCAAAGCTGCAGGCAAAGATCGTAGACCGTGTTGTGCCCGTCCGGGTAGCCCGCAAGGATCGCGCCGGCGAGACCGGGGCGGCCTTTCGCGACCGCGCGCGCGACGTCGTGGAATTCCGTCCAGGTGGACGGCACCGGCAGACGGAGTTCGGCCAGGACGTCGGTGCGGCAGAGGAGGCATTCCGGCCCGTCATGGTAAGGGATCCCCAGGACCCGGTTGCCGAACCGTTGGAAACGGAGGAGCGAGGGCGGCCAACCTTCCGGATAGTCGGGCGGAGGCTCGTTTTGGAGGAACGGAGCCAGGTCAATCACGGCAGCCGCCTCGTGCGCCTCCGCCACCCAGTCGGTAGGGAGGAACGCGACGTCCCACGTCCCGCGTAGCAATCCTTGCTCCGCAAACAGGGTACGGTGAAGGTCGGGCAGGTCCAGGGCCACGGCTTCCATCTCCAAGTCGGTGCGGTGGTCGCGGGAAAACGATTGCCACTCCTTCCGGATGGCCGATTCGAACGGCCCGAACCGACGAACCGCAATGCGCAACGCTTGGCCGCTCATGGCACCCCTAGCTCCTTTTTGATCGACGCCGTGTGTTCGCCCACTTTGGGCGAGCCCCGGCCCGAGGCGAACCTGTGCCCATCCACCCGGATGGGGCAGCGGGTGGTTTTGAGGGTGGCGCCGTTGTCGCGTCGGACTTCCTGCTCGAAGTCAAGCACCCGATATGCCTCTTCCCGGCGCAGGCGCGGCCAAGTCAGGACGTCGGCAGCCCAATAGCCGCCCCGCTCCAGACGCTCCAACCAGAATGCGGTCGGTTGTTGGCGCAAGAAGCCGGTAAGCACCCCCTTGATCTCGTCACGGCGGGTGAACCAGGTCTCCGGGTCGCCGTAGTTCGCCAACGGTGGGCACTCGAGCAACCTTCCAAGCTCCAGGATGGATCCCATGGCCACAGCGAGGAAGCCGTCGGACGTCTGGTAAATGCCGTAAGGCGCGCCGAGGTAGGCGTTGGCGTTGTTGACGGAGGACCGTTGCGGCGATTTTTCGCCGTCGTTGAGGTGGGTGGTTAAGACTTCGAACTGCAGATCCAGCACGGACTCCAGCAGGCTCACCTCGACCAGCCCTCCGCGACCGGTGACTCCCCGGCGCACCAGACAGGCGAGGATGCCTTGCACGAGGTGCGCGCCGGCAAACATGTCGGCGACCGAAAGGCCGAACGGAACCGGCGGCTGGTCGGCGTCGCCGTTCAGCCAAGGCAGCCCGGAGAGCGATTGGGCCAACAGATCCTGACCGGGTTTGTGCCGCCAAGGACCGACGTCGCCGTAACCCGTGACCGAGGCGTAGACCAAGCGCGGTAGTTGATCCTTGAGACTGGGGTAGTCCAACCCCAACCGGTCCATCACGCCGGGACGAAAGTTTTGGATCAGCACGTCGGCCTGCGCCAACAAAGCCCGCACTCCTGCGAGATCCCGCGAATCTTTGAGATCCGCCGCGTAGCTTTCTTTGTTGCGGTTGATGGAATGGAAGAGGGTGCTGTCGCCGTCGAGTTGCAGGTTGGAAATGTAAAGGCGGCGGCAGAGGTCCCCGCCGTCGGGGCGCTCCACCTTGATCACCCGCGCACCCAGATCGGCCAAGCGCAGCGCCGCCGAGGGTCCAGCCAGAAATTGGCTGAAATCCAGAACGAGAAGTCCAGCAAGGGGTGTCTCCATATCAGGCAACCGCCCCGGAGGCGCGGGCGTACGCGGCGTTGAGTGCGCGGACCGTCTTTGCCGGGTCGCCCCCGGTGACCAGGAAGTGGTGGACCAGCTCGCCGGCGCGGTCCTGAAACTCCAAATAACCGCGGTGCCGCGGTCGCAGGTACGCGCGGTCCAGCGCGGGCAGGGTGTCGCGGAAGAAATCGCCGGTGAGTCGGTTGGTCTCCTCGTCCGTCCACGCCGACCGATGCCCCGGCTGGCCACCACTCTGCATGAACAGCGTCCGTTGACACTCCGGGTCCGCGACGAAACGCGCGTAGGCGAGCGCTTTTTCCCGGTGGGGAGAATGAGCCGAGACGGCCAGCCCGGTGCCGCCGAGGGTGCTCCGCAAAGGACCGGCCGTCCCGAAAGCGGGCAGGTCTCCAAACCGCAACGTCCTCCGGCCATAACCCACCCGGGCGTAATTGGAGTAGCCGTAGGCGAATGGACAGTAAGCGACGTCGTCGGTGCGGGTCATGACTTCGTAGACGGCGATCGGGTTGCGTTCCAGGCACGCCGCGCCGCAACGCCGGACGAGTTCCTGTAGGTGCAGGAGCGCTCTCTCGCCGGCGTCGGGCGACACCATTTCCGCCGCCGACCCAAACAGACCGTCCCCGACGGCGAGGCAAAGCATGTAGAAGTGCATCAAGCCATCGATGGGGATGGCGGGCAGGGTGACCCAGCCCCGCCCGGCCAATTCCAGCACTTCTTCCCAAGACTGCGGAACGGTGAGGCGTTCCCTCTCCAGCAAGTCGGGTCGCCAAGAACTGACCGGGGTGGCCGCGTCGATCGCGAAGGCCCAGGAAAAGCCGTCCCAACGGTAACTCTCGTGCGACCGTCCGACGGCCTCCTCGCGCTGGCCGTTCAGGAACGAGGAATCATCGTCCAGCGGCAAAAACGACCCGAGGTGGACGGCGTGCCCGATGCAGGGATGATCAATCACGAGCAGGTCGAAATCCTGCGCCAGCTTTTCCACCGGCGCGTCGGCAAACGCCTGCAACGACCGTTTCTGCCACACCACTTCGACGTCCGGGTGCAGCTCGTGGAAGCGCTGGGCGGTCGCCGCCATCGGGGAGTACCCGCGGGAATGATTCCAAGTGATGCCGCGCAGGGTGACGGTTGGGTTCATGCGGTCAGGCGGTTGCGGGCGTCATGCCGCCGGCCCGGTGCGAACGAATGGCGGCGTCCACCACGCCCATCGTGAGGAACGCGTCTTCCACGGAGGTGGGCAGGCACGGGTCCTCGCCGTTGACGTGGCGTTGCAAGCTTCCCATGGTGCCGATGAAGCCGTCCGGAAACCAGCTGCCCTCGACGGGCACGGAGCTCCAGACGGGCGATGCCGCGAGGTCGTCCGGCCGCTCCCACCGCTCCAGGAAGTCGGGCTCGCCCTTGGGGTAGTTCATCAACAAACCCAACTGCGCTTTCAAAGCGCCCGCGGTGCCTTCCCACTTCAGGTAGCTTTCTTGGTGCCGAAGGCCGAACCGGTGGCCGTGGTTAGTCGAGACCACCGCCTGGGCGCGTTCGCCGTAGTCGAGGACGATCGTGGACCCGCAGCCGGCAAGGTCCGGAGACGCGAAGGCGTGCGCGTGGACGCGTCGGGGTTCGCCCAAAAATGACCGGAAAAGGTCGAGGTAGTGGATGCTGTGGTACGGGATTTCGAACTGCGGCAGCTTCTGCATGAACGGCCAGCGGTGCCACGGCGTCTCCACCGTCACGCGGACGTCGAGGCTGACCAGATCGCCGATCGCGCCGGAGGCGATGAGGGAACGGACCGTCAACACGGGGGGCGCAAAACGGAGCTGGAAATTGACGGCGGCCGTCAGCCCCTTGCGCCGGCAGAGCTCGAGGATTTGCCGCGCCTGCGCCAGATCTTCGCCCATCGGTTTCTGCAGGAGCGCGGCCGACCCGTCGGGCAGCTGAGAAAGGACGTCCGGCAGGGCCGACGCGGGGACGGCGACGTCGAAGACCGCGGCGGGCGCCTCGGCGGCGGCCTGCGGTAAGGAGGCGAAGGTCCGGGAAAGCTGGAACCGCGCGGCCAGATCGGCGGCTTGGGCGGGGTTGACGTCGTAGACCCCGGCGAGCGGGAACCCGCATTTATGGTAGGCTGGCAGGTGGGCGTCCCGGACGATGCCGCCGGCGCCGACCAAGACGATGGGCCGAGGTTGGCGGGGGAGGAACGGCGCGAGCGCGGGGGGGACGCCCGATTTCATTGACAAAAATTAATTTCAAATGCGAAACCTTGTCAAGCTTTGCTGATGAAGCCGAACCGCTACGCCGTGCCGGCCTTGGAAAAGGGGTTGGACCTGCTCGAGACGCTCGCCGATGCCCGCACCCCGCAGTCGCTGGCCGAACTCTCCAAGACGCTCGCGCGCAGCCCCAACGAGCTGTTCCGCATGCTCAACTGCTTGGAGCGGCGCGGTTACCTCACCAAAGACGCCGCGTCGGCCCGCTACTCTTTGACGCTGAAACTTTTCGAGCTCGCCCACACCCATTCGCCCGTCGACAAAATCCTCGAGGGCGCCCGTACCCCGATGGCCGAACTCGTCGGCAAGGTCGGCGAATCGTGCCACCTCAGCATCCTGCGGCGGGGGGAGTTGCTGGTGATCGCGCAAGCCGAAAAGACGGGTAGCCTGCGGATCTCGGTCGAGGTTGGCGCCACCTTCGATCCGCTGACGACCGCTTCGGGCCGGCTGCTGTTGGCGTTTTTACCTCCGACCGAACTTGCGGAAATCGCGGGGAGCGCGCTGTCCAAGGGCCTGCTGGAGACCCTCCAGACGATCCGGAAGGAAGGGATTTCCACGGCCGAAGGGGAAACCCACGTCGGCGTCTTGGACGTTTCTGCCCTGGTGGGCAACCCGGAGGTCGGCGTGACGGCGGCGCTGGCGGTGACTTCGCTGGCCCGCACGGACCGCGTCCGGCCGAAGCGCCAAACCTTCGAACAGACTTGCCGCCACCTGCGTGCGACGGTGGCCGCCATCAACCGCAACCTCCACATCAAGAGCACCTCATGAGGCCGAAATTCTTCGAGGATTACGAAATCGGGGAGGTGCGCCAGACGTCTGCACGAACCATCACCGAGACGGACATCGTGTTGCATGCGGGCCAGTCGGGCGACTTCTACCCGCACCACATGGACGCCGAATGGTGCAAGACGCAGCCGTTCGGGCAACGCGTCGCCCACGGCACCTTGATCTTTTCCGTCGGGGTCGGGTTGACCGCCGGGGAGATCAACCCGGAGGCGTTCTCGTACGGCTACGACCGGCTCCGCTTTGTGAAACCTGTCTTCATCGGCGATACCATCCACACTCGGGTGACGGTTAAGGAACGGCGCGACCACCCGCGCAAAGCGGACCAGGGGTTTGTGGTGGAAGCATGCGAGGTGCGCAACCAACGCGGCGAAGTGGTGCTCGCCTGCGAACACCTGCTCTTGGCCAACCGGCGGAACCGTGCGTCGGCCGAGGCACGTTGACGGGTGCTGCGCCTACGGCAGATGACACCCCCGGGAGGGCCGGTGCTCCGCCACCGCCAACCGACGGATTGGTGCCGGGGCGGGCCGAAAGATCCGGCGGGATGGTGGGACGATGGCGGCCCTTTACGGGCGGGACGCCCGCGCTCCCCTGGCGCCCGGCGGTCGCCACCCCGAGACGTTCCCGACGTGCGGCGGGGGTAGACGCCCTCGTCTGCCAGCAGCGCGAACCATCCCGGCAGCACGCTCCACCATGGTCCCGGCCCGGCGTCTCGTGCCTCGCCTTGCCCTACCAACACTGGTGGTGGCTGCCCTTCCGATACCGCCCGCGCCACACCGGTCCGCTTAGGTGTAGCTGGCAGGCGCTTGGCGGAACGTCGCCAGGACCTCCGGATCGTGCCCGGGCAGCACCTGCGCGCCGCTTCGCCGCGCGGCCAGACGAAGTTTCTGCACGGACCGGACGGCTTCAACGGCGCAGGTGTTGAACCCGGGCAGGGCTTGCTCATCCCAATGTTGACGGGTGTAGGCGGCGTCAACGGCCAGCAGGATGGCACCGGTCCGCGGAAGGTTGAGGAGGAAAGATTGGTGACCTGGCGAATGACCGGGCGTGTAGATGATGACGACGGTCCCGTCCCCGAAGAGGTCATAGAAATCGGTTTGGCTTCCCTCGAGGAAAAACCAGTCGAGGTTGGGACGGTCAAAATCCTTGCGGACGTACGCCCCCGCGGAAAACCAATCGGGCGCGAAGGCGTACTCGTACTCGCGCCGCTGGACAAGGTACGTCGCTTGCGGGAAACGGCCCACCGCGCCGGTGTGGTCGAGGTGCAGGTGGGACTGGAGGACGTAGCGCACCGCGTCGGTGCCGATCCCGAGGCGAGCCAACGCGTTGACGCAGCCCTCACTCACCTCCATGACGGGCTCCAAGTCGTCGACGATCTTGCCCCAATGCGTTCTGGCATCCGTGGCGCATTCCACCGCGTTGCCGCCATCGATCACCACGTCGCCTCTGGGATGACGGATGAGGTACCACGGAACCGGGCTATCGAACGGTTCGTTGAAGCCTTGGTTCAGCGTGATGTTGTGCCGTTTGCACCGGATGATGCCGGTCTGGAAGATGAAAAGCTCCATGGTGCCAGGAGCGACGGGCGGCGCTTTACTTTCCCCGGAGGCCCTTCAGTTCATCCGCCAGCGCGTCGACGTTCGAACGGTCCACCACGCGGGTGGGGATCACGACCTGTTTGTCGGGGGGAATGTCGCCGCCGCCGCGCAAAACCTCCGCCAACTTCATGACGGCCTGTCGACCCCACGCGAACGGGTCTTCGTAAATCGTGGCTGCAACCACGCCCTCGCGGATGCCCCGCAGGGTGTCGTCCTCGGCGTCCACGGTCAGCACCGCGACCTTGCCGGCTTTGCCGCTTTCCTTGACGGCGTTGACGATCGCCGGACCGTTGTAGCTCCAAAGCCCAATCAACCCGGCCACGTCGGGCATGCGGGCGAGGGTGTCCGCGACGTTCTGCTTGGCGCGGACCCGGTCCAAGTTGTCCGTCCGGACGTCCACCAATTGCAGCTTCGAGCCAGCGATGCCTTGTTTGACGCCCTCGATCCGGTCGATGGCGTTCTGGGTGTCGCGGATGCCGACGAAGAGCATGATCTTGCCGCCGTCGGGTGCCGCCTGCTTCATCAATTCGCCCAGTTGGCGGCCGACGGCGACGTTGTCGCCGCCCACGTGAAAGGCGCGGCTGCTGGACGGGGCGTCGCTGTCGACGGTGGCGATCAAGGCTTTCTTCGCGCCGTCGTTGAGCAGCGTCAATTCGTTGACCGGATCGACGACGCTGATCGCGATGCCATCGACCCCGCGGGCGAGGAGGTCGTTGAAGATGCGGGTCTGGGTCGCGGCCGTGCCGTCCTCCGGGATCCGGAAGTCGATGGTGGCGTTCGGGATTTCTTTGCCGGCGAGGTTCACACCGGTACGAACGTCGACCCAGAAATCTGCGGCACCGTTGGTGAGG
>CAXUNV010000114.1:0-11017 GCA_964252355.1 uncultured Chthoniobacterales bacterium
GGGGGGCGGTTTGGAGTTGCAGCTCTTCAACGAGAAGCTGGCGCTGCCGGTGCCTGCCGGGGTGCGTCCCGCGTTGGGCGGGAGGCAAACGGCGCTCATCGGGTTCCGCCCACCGGAGGTCCAGGTGGGCGCTGGGCCCAACCCCAACGGGTCGAGCTTTGCCGCGACGGTCTACAGTTTCGAGCCGCTGGGCACGAAATCGATCGTGACGTTGGAATCGGCCGACGGTGGAAGGGTGCGGGCGTTGGTTGACGGCCACCAGATCTACGAGGCCGACCGCCCCGTCCGGTTCAGCCTCCGACCCGAACGGCTCATGTTTTTCGACGAGAGCGACGGCCACCTGTTGGGCCGGGAAGAAGCGACCGTGGAGGAAGCTTAAGTATGGCTGAGTTAACCCTCAAAAATCTGGTCAAGCAGTACCAGCCGAACCTGCCGAGGGCGGTCGACGACGTCAATTTGACGATGCGGGATGGCGAATTCATGGCGCTGCTCGGCCCGTCAGGTTGCGGCAAATCGACGTCTTTGCGCATGATTGCGGGCTTGGAGGCGGTGACGGATGGCGAAATCCTGATCGGCAAACGGGTGATCAACCGCGTGCACCCGAAGGATCGCGGGGTGGGCTTGGCGTTCGAAAACTACGCCCTCTACCCGCCGCTCACGATCCGCGACAATCTCGCCTTCAACCTCAAGGCGCACGGCGTGCGGCCGGCGGAGATCGACACCCGGGTGCAGGAGATCTCGAAATACATGCACATCGAGGACCTGTTGACGTTGAAGCCCGCCAATCTGAGCAGCGGCCAGAAGCAACGGGTGAACATCGCCCGTGCGCTGGTCCGCCGGCCCGCCGTCCTCCTTCTGGACGAACCGCTGAGCCATTTGGACGCAGCCCTGCGCGTGCAGATGCGCACCGAGATCAAACGCCTCCACACTGAGCAGCGGTTCACGACCGTCATCGTGACGCATGACCAGCTGGAAGCGATGGCGTTGGCCGACCGCATCGCGGTGTTGAACGATGGCAAACTGCAGCAGTTCGACACGCCGCTGGAGGTTTTCAACCACCCAGCCAACGAGTTCGTCGCGGGGTTTCTGGGCGAACCACCCATGAACATCTTTTTGGTGAAGCGCGACGCCGACGGGAAGCTGCATTGCCCGGGGACAGATTTTTCATTCCCGGCAACCCCACACATCGAGCAGCTGCTGGGCAACCGCACCGAGGCGAAGTTTGGCGTCCGCCCTTGGGGCATCCAGTTGAGTATGGCGGGTGTGAACGGCGGCGTGCCGGGCCGGATCGCGGTCGTCGAGAACTTGGGTGACGAAACCCGCGTCGGGATCCGCTACGGCGAACTGTTGCTGATGGCGAGTGTGCCGGCGACGAAACGTCATCAACCCGGGCAGCCGATAGCGTTGTCTTTCAAAGATGAAGACCTCAACCTTTTTGACACAACGACGGGGAATCGCCTGACCGGCGGTTGAGCCAACGATTCGTCGCCACTTCCTCTCCCTGCCCGTTCCCCCCTTTCTAAACTCAACGAAAAAAAGGACCCTATGAGTTCCGCGACCATCCACCCCCCCGCACGCCAGACCCAAACCCAACCCAAAGCAGGGAATTTGCCCGAAACCATGCAGGCCGTGGTGGCCTATGCTCCCGGAGACTACCGGCTTGAGACCGTGCCGGTGCCGCGCGCAGGCGCAGATGACATCATCGTGAAGGTCGAGGCGTGCGGCATTTGCGCCGGCGACATCAAATCGTTCGTCGGCGCCGAATCCTTCTGGGGCGGCAACGGCCAGCCCGCCTACATCAAAGCGCCCATGATTCCGGGCCACGAATTCTTAGGTTACGTGGTGGAGGTGGGTGCCAACGTGGCGAAGAAGGGTGAGGTCAAGGTGGGTGACCGGCTCATCTCCGAGCAGATCGTGCCCTGCTGGGACTGCCGGTTCTGCAAGCGCGGCGAGTACTGGATGTGCGAGAAGCACGACGTTTACGGGTTCCAAAATAACGTGAACGGCGGTTTCGCGGAGTACATGCGCTACCCGAAAGAGGCCATCAACCACCAAGTGCCGAAGGATCTGCCCCTGGAAAAGGCGATCCTGGTCGAACCTTACGCTTGCTCGGCGTGGTGCGTGAAACGGGCGCAGATCGGGTGGGACGACACGGTCGTGCTGGCCGGTGCCGGCACCTTAGGGTTGGGCATGGTGGGCGCGGCCAAGCTTTGCGGGCCGAGGCGGCTCATCGTGCTTGATACCAAGCCGGAGCGCCTGGAATTGGCGAAAAAGTTCGGCGCCGACCTGACGCTCAACCCGCTGGAGGACGACGTGGTCAAGATCGTCAAAGACTTGACGGATGGTTACGGCTGCGACATTTACATCGAGGCGACGGGTCACCCCAACGCCGTGGTGCAGGGCCTGCAGATGCTTCGCAAACTGGGTCGTTTCGTCGAGTTCAGCGTCTTTTCGCACGATGTGACGGTCGATTGGAGCATCATCTCCGACCGCAAACAGCTCGACGTGCTGGGTGTGCACCTGGGGCCGTATTGCTACCCGTTCGTCATCGAAGGGATTGCGAACGGCCGCTTGCCGACCGAAGGCGTCGTCACCCACCAACTGCCGCTGGAGGAGTACCAGAAGGGTCTCGACATGATGAAGAAGGGGGAAAAGTCCCTGAAAATCCTGCTGATACCTGGGAGCAAACCGGCCGGTCGCGTGACCGCGGAAGTTTGCACCACCAACGCGACCGCCTCCGATCAGGAGGTGCCCATTGCACGGGACGCGAACCCTGCCGGCGTTGACTAGGTGCAGGCCGCAGTTTTGATCCCCCTTGGCCGCTCACCAAAAGAGGTGTGCGAAACGCACGGTGCCGGGTTCTCGCGCCCGGGACTTGGCGAGCGCACGCCTTGCTGATGGGACGGCCTGGAATGCCGCCGGGGATTTTCGCAACGATGCGCCGGCTTCGGTAGGCGTGGTGCTTAACGAAGCGCAGGCAGGAACCCATGCAGGCTTCGGCCCTGCCGTCAGGCGGGAGGGTTACCGTCTGTGACCTCAAAGGAGCGTCGGACGGGGCCGCTTGACGGCGTCCAACTTCCTTCGTCCGATGGTGGATCACCCACGGGCCGGAAGGCCACCATCCGCAACGTGGCCAAACTCGCCGGGGTGGCGCCGAGCACCGTCTCCCATTATTTGAACCGAACCGCGCCGCTGGCCGCGGAGACCGCGCAGAACGTTGAGCGGGCGATCGCCGCGCTCAATTACCGCGTGAACCTGGGTGCGCGGGGATTGCGCGTGAAGCGGACGCACTCGATCGGTCTCATCATCCCCAACATCAACACGCCCTTCTTCGGCGAACTTGCCGCCATCATCGAAAACGTGTTGTGGGACCGCGGGTACCAGATGCTCCTCAGCATCTCGGAACGGGATCCCGAACGCGAGGCGTCCCACTTGGCCAACCTCGCAAGCCGGCAAGTGGATGGCATCCTCGTGGTTTACAACGTCGAACTGCCCAACCGCGCGTCCTTGATCCGAGCGCCCGTTCCGGTGGTTTTTTTGGACCGTGCCGTGCCCGGGAGGGTGTCGGTCTCCACCGACAATCGGCTGGGTGGCAGGATGGCGGCCGAACACCTTTTGGCTTTGGGACACCGGCGTATCGCGGTGCTCCGCGGCGAGTCGGACATCCGCAACGTGGCGGAGCGCATCGAGGGTTTCAACGACGCGTTGGCCGAAGCCGGTGTCACCGTCGCTCCCCAGCACACTTTGGAAGGGCGTCAAGATTTGGAGTTGGGCGCGCGCGTGGGCGAGTTGTTTCGGACAGACCCGCGCCCGACCGCGATCTTCGCCACCAACGACATCGCGGCGATCAGCGCGTGGTGCGTGACGGTGCGCTTGGGGTTGCGGGTGCCCGAGGATGTCTCGTTGCTGGGTTACGACGGGATCGCCATGAGCCGGTTTCTGGCTCCCCCGCTCACCACCGTCATACAGCCGTCCGGCACCCTCGGGCATCGCGCCGTCGATCTGCTGATGGGGATGATCGGACGTTCCGCCACCCTGTCCGCCCTTCCCGATTCGGAAGTGCTGACGCCCACCCTCGAAGTGCGCGGCTCCACGGCCCCGCCGTCGAAAGGAGGTGCTCTCCTGGCTTAGCTCCCGGCTGACGGCCGTCGCGGTCGTTGGACGCCGGGTGCAGACCTAACCTTTTGCAGCTCTTCAAATATCGCCATCCCCAAAGGGTTTGTCAGCGATTGCGGCCCCGCGTCGCTGATGGTAAGCCCACCTCGTGAGCGGATGTTCGACCGGGCTTGTGCCCGTCGGTGCACCCTCCCAACAAATCCTCCGTACTTGTCCCTGTCCCCGTGCCTGTTCCATACCCCATGAAAATACCATTCCGTTTGGCCGCCCTCGGCACCGCGATCCTTTCGCTCACCGTGGCCGCCGCCCAAGCTTGGTCTCTTGAAGAGGCCGCCAAGCCGTACGCCGGGACCGAAATTTCGGTCATTTTCCTCGATCGCCCAGGTTACCGCGCCATCACTGCCATGCTGCCCGACTTCGAAAAGCGGACGGGCATCAAAGTGAAACACGAAACGGTGCCCTACGAGAACACCCTGGAGAAGGAGGTGCGGGATTTCTCCTCCAACGGCGACCTCTCGATCGCGTTGGTCGACCTCGTTTGGATCGGCACCTTCGCAGACTCCGATTACATCGTCCCGATTGACGAACTCAAACAGAAGTACCCCGCCATCTTCGATCCGGGCTACGACATGAGCGATTTCTTCCCGCTCATTCTCAACGCGTTCGGGTCGTGGAACGGGAAGGTGTACGGCCCGCCGTTCGACAACTATTCGGGCCTACTCTACTACAACAAAGCCATGCTGAAAGACGCCGGGTTCGACGGCCCGCCGGCGACTTGGGATGATCTGCTGAAGGTGTACGCGCCGAAGTTGACCGGCAACGGCAAGTACGCCTACGCCCTACAGTCTCGCCGCGGCGAAACCCAATCGTGCGACAGTTTCATGCGCTTCATCTGGCCGTGGGGCGGCTCGTTGTTGGACGGCAAATTCAAGTCCAACCTTCTTGATCCTAAAAGCCAAGCTGGACTGCAGTTCCGCCAGGACCTGATCAAGTACATGCCGCCGGGGATCGTCGACTTCGACCACAACGAGGCGGTGAACGCGCTTGCCCAAGGACAGGTCGCCATGATCACCGAGTGGTCGGCCTTTTACTCGACCTTGGCCGACCCGAAATCGTCCAAGATCGTCGACCAACTCGGCATCGCGCCCGAGCCCAAGGGACCGGACGGGCGCAAACCCGCCCTCGGTGGTTTCTCGATGGCGGTCGCGCGCCAAGCCAACGACAAGCAACAGGCTGCGGCGTGGCTCTTCATCCAGTGGGCCACGGGCAAGGAGACCGCCAAAGAGTACGTGGAGAAAGGCGGCGTGAGCGGCCGGCAATCCACCTATCAAGACGCCGCGCTGGTGCAGAAATACCCGTTCATCCCGCCCATGGTTGAGTCGTGGCAGCAAGGCGTGCCGGAATTCCGGCCGCGCTTCGCCGAATGGCCGCAACTCTCGGAGATCATCGCGGAAACCGGCACCAAGATCATGACCGGAAGCACGTCGGTGAAACAAGGGTCCGCAGAGATCGGCAAACGTCTGGAAGACGTGTTGGGCAAGGCCGGTTATTACGACGGCAAGAAGAAGTTGGCCGAATGAGCCCCCCTGCCCCGCCCCGGCTCAGGTCGGGGCGGGGCGGGATGCTAGGCCAAATGACAAAGGCCAAAGGCCAAACCGGAAGAACCCGAGAACCGTGCCCACGGTGGGGCGAAGACCCAGACGGACCCTAACAGTGGCCTTCGCGGGAGATGATCACCGGCTGGTCTGAGCCTGGCTGCAAACCACCCCACGGGCCGCCCAGCACATTTGGCCTTTGCTCTCGTCCTCCCCATGCTCTCCATCCTCCCCCAAATCCACCAAGAACTCACCGGCATCTTCTCGCGGGTGAACCCGGCCGAGGTCGACGCCCTGCTTGACGCCATCGAACGCGCCGGCACCGTGGCGCTTCACGGGGTCGGCCGGGAAGGCTTGATGATGCGCGCGTTCGCCATGCGCCTTTACCACCTCGGTTACGCCGTCAGCGTGGTGGGCGACATGACCGCGCCGCACCTCGGCCCAGGTGATCTCTTGATCCTCAGCGCCGGACCCGGCTATTTTGCGACGGTGGATGCTTTGCGGACCGTTGCCCAACGCGACGGCGCGACGGTTTTTTGCCTGACCGCCCAAGCTTCCGGCCGCGTGCCGCAGGCGTGCGACGGCCGCGTGACGCTGCCGGCGCAGACGATGGCGGACGACTTCGTGGCGGCGTCCAAGTCCACGCTGACGATGGGCAGCGTTTACGAATTGGCCATGTTCGTATTTTCCGAAGGGATCATCTTGGAGTTGTTGAAACGGACGGGCAAAACCATCGGCGAAGCGCGCGATCGACACACCAATCTTGAATGAAGCCACGGAATGCAGAAGCCGGAAGGCAGATGTCGGGCATTGCAGCTCAGGGGTTGGGGTCAAGAGAAACGGTCGTGCCATGACCAGCTTCCGGCTTTTGGCGGCGTCTCGTTCCTCGCCTTGCCCAACCTGTTGAATATGCCATCCGGCTTCTAGCTTCCGACTTCCTTCTTCTCCCCTATGCCTTCCCGCTCCCATTCCCCCCGCCCATTCTTCTTCGTCGCGCCGGCGGTGTTCGCGTTGTTACTCGTCGGCATCCTGCCGTTGCTTTTCGCCGGGTGGACCTCGCTCCATCAATTCGTCCTTACCAAGGTGCGCTTCCACGAGAGCTTTCTCGGCATCTGGCCGGTGTTCGACGCCCCTTTCGTTTGGCTTTCTAACTACACGGCTTTGTTGGGCGACCAATCCTTCCGGGAAGCGTTGGGCCGCACCTTCCTCTTTCTGATGGTCAACCTTCCGATCCAGCTCGCGCTCGGCACGCTCGTCGCCCTGCT
Source organism: uncultured Chthoniobacterales bacterium (assembly GCA_964252355.1). Lineage (GTDB taxonomy): Bacteria > Verrucomicrobiota > Verrucomicrobiia > Chthoniobacterales > JAFAMB01 > CAXUNV01. The sequence goes on from CAXUNV010000114.1 coordinate 6,977, forward strand.
GCTTCACAAACCGGGCAACGACCTCGCAAAAAACGTGGCGCGCGTCTGCCTAGTCATCCCGCTGGCGACGACTTTTGCAGTCGTCGGTTTGGTCGGGCGCCTGATGTTCAACAACGACTTTGGCGTGATTGGTTATTTTTGGAGCCTCCTCTTCCACAGCAAACCGCAGTTCTTGGCCGACCCGCACATGGCGTTTTTTTCGGTCTCGGTCATGGATTGCTGGCAATGGACGCCGTTCTGCGCGCTCATCCTCTACTCCAGCCTCACGATGGTACCATTGGAGGTCGAAGAAGCCGCGCGTTTGGAGACCGACAGCTGGTGGCACGTGCTCACCCGGGTACAATTGCCCTACATGCTTCCGGGCATCACCGCCATCCTCATCCTGCGCACAGCCGACATCCTCAAGATGTTTGACGTGATTTTCGTGATGACGCGCGGCGGTCCCGGGTCAGCCACCGAAGTGCTTAGCATCTACGTGCAACGGGTGGGATTTCGCGCCTTTGATCAAGGCGCCGCTTCCGCCCAAGCGATCGTCATGCTGGTCCTGACCATCATCCTTTCCCGGACCTACATCCGTTTTGTCTATCGCGAAATCTAACCGCACCCGACCAACCCCATGGCCAACCCCGCTCATTCCACCCACGCTCCGGCGCAGGCCGACGAGGTGCCTGTGGCGCCCGGCGCCGCCGACCCCACCCCCGCGCCGTCGCGTCCCGTGCCGGCGGGGAAAGTCAAGCGCAGGTTTCAGCCGTGGCACCTGCTTGCCGTCCTGCTCATCATCGCGCTCTGCCTTTTTCCCTTTTATTGGATGGTTACTTCCTCCTTCAAAAATGGGCAGGACATCCTCTCGCCCACACCGACGTTCGCGTTCCAACCGACGCTCGACAACTACCAGCGTGCCCTGACGAAATTTGACGTCTTGGCGAGCCTGCAGAATTCGCTTCTGGTGGCGCTCGTCACGACGGGCATTTCGCTGCTGCTCGGCACGCCGGCGGCTTACGCGATCGCCCGGTTCGAGTTCAAGCAGAAGCGCGACCTCTGGTTTTGGTTCATCACCAACCGCATGGTCAGCCCGATCGTGCTGGCCCTGCCGTTCTTCATCATGGCGCGCAACCTCAAGCTGCTCGACACGCCGCTGGTCCTCATCCTCATCTACCTGACGTTCAACGTGCCGATTGTGGTCTGGATCTGCGCCGACCAGTTCCGCAGCATCCCTAAGGAGTTGGATGAAGCCGCCATGCTCGAGGGTTACAGTCCTTTCTCCATCTTTTGGCGGATTGGGTTGCCGTTGGCCAGCCCGGGCATCGCCGTGTCGGCCATCTTCAGCTTCATCTTCTCTTGGAACGAACTGCTTTACGCGCTGGTTTTGACGCGGAACCGTGCCCAGACGGCGCCCGTGGTGGCGACGAACTTCATGAGCGGGTACGAACTGCCGTGGGGCCAGATCATGGCGACGGGTACGATGATCGTGCTGCCGGTCATCGTTTTTAGCCTCATCGTCTCGCGCCAACTGGTGCGCGGCTTGACCATGGGCGCGATCAAGTAGCGCCGGCACGGCGCGGTGGCCGGTTTACAGTTCCCGGTTCCCCGTTGCTGGTCGGCGGTTCCGGCTGGAACTCGCGGGTGACCCGGTGGGGCGAAGATCCAGACGGACCTCAGGCGCAGCTTTTGGGAGTTGACCACGACCGGCTGGTCTGAGCCGGTGCACAAGCCATCTCGAAAGCAGCCTGCACGATGGTTCCCCACCGGCTCAGACCGCCCGCCGCGGAGCGCCTTTTAAGCCAGGCGGCCACCCTGGCGACGGGACAACAACCGCGCTTGGAAGATGACGACCAGCATCAGGAACAAACCGCGGATCACCGACTGCCAATAGGCGGAAAGGCTGATCCAACCCAGGCCGTTCTCGAAATTCAGGATGTTGAAGATCAACCCGAGCAGGAGCACGCCCGCCAACGTGCTGAGGACGGAGCCTTGGCCACCAGAAAGCAGGGTGCCTCCCACCACCACCGACGCGATCGCAAACAACTCCCAGCCTTGACCCTCGGTCGGTTGGCCCGCCCCAAATTGGGCCGCCAAAATCACCCCGGCCAACCCGGCCAACAAACCACTGGCGAGATAGAGGCAGAATTTGATGCGGTCGACCGGCAAGCCCATCATCCGGGCCGCTTCCTCGCCCCCGCCAATCGAGAGCACGTAACGGCCCGACGCCGTACGGTTGAGCACCAGCGCACCGACGGCAAAACCCAAACCGGCGATCCAGGCGGGCAACGGAAACCCGAGGAAATCGCCTTGGCCGACGAAGGTGAAATTGGTGTCGTACGAGACGGAAACGGACTGGTTGTTGGCCAGGAGCAACGCGGCACCTTGCGCGACGAGCATGGTGGCCAAGCTGGCGATGAAGGGCGGGATCCGCAGGGCGGTGATGGCCAGCGAATTCAACAAACCGATCGTTCCGCCGGCCGCCATCCCGCCGAAGAGTCCCGCCCAGAGGCCGTAAGGGCTCAACAGTGCGGAAACCACGCTGCCCAGGGCTGCGGTCGCGCCCACGGAGAGGTCGATGCCGCCGCTCATGATGACGAAACTCATGCCCAAGGAGACGAGCGCGAACATGGAGTTGTAACGGAGCACGGTCAGCACGTTGTAGGCGCCCAGGAAGTGCTGGTACCGCAACGACCCGAAGACGATGAGGGCCGCCAGCGCGACGAGCACGCTGTTGCGGCTGATCACGTTGGTGAACCGCCCCGTTTGTCCGACCGAAAGGGTTTCGCTCACCGCGACGGGCCTTTCCCTTGTAGAAACACCGCGCCGATGATCATGGCCCCTTTGACCACCAGGGCCGCCGAGTCGGGCACCCCGTTGGCCAAGAGCGTGTATCGGACCAATTGGATGACCAGCGCACCAAGCAACGTGCCTTCCATGGTGGCAGCCCCCCCCGACAAGAGGGTGCCGCCAACCGCCACGGCGGCGATCGCGTCCAATTCCATGCCCAACCCAACGAGGTTGGCATCGCTCGAAGAGTTGATGGCGATGACGATCAGGCCCGCCAAACCGGCGCATAGGCCGCTGATGGCGTAGACCAGGCGTTTGACGTGCGCCACCGGGATACCGGAAAGTCGCGCCGCTTCGTCATTGCCGCCCACGGCCAGGATCTGCCGGCCGAACACGGTCCGCTTCAGCAGCAGGTACGCGCCGACCACGAGGGCGCCCATCAGGATGGCTTGGAAGGGCAACCCCAAGGGTCGCGCCAGCCCGATGAATTGGAAGGCCGGCAGGTTGAAGACCTGCAGGTTGCCGTTGGTCAGCACTTGCGCGACGCCGCGGCCGGCGATGAACAGGATCAGGGTGCCAACGATCGGCTGGATCCGGAACCGGGTGATGAGCCAGCCGTTGAACCAACCCAACAAGCCGGTCACCGCGACCGGCACGACGAAGGCCAAGGGCACGGAAAGCGCCTGCGGCAGGAGGCGGTTCAAAAAGATGAGCGGGGCCAACGCGCCGGAAATCGCCATCAATGACCCCACGGAGAGGTCGATCCCACCCGTCGCGATGACCAGCGTCATGCCCACGGCCACGATGACGATGTTGCAGACCTGGGTGAGGTTGACGTTCAACGTTTGCCAGTTGGCGAAATGGGGCGTGAACAGGAAGTTGTACGCGAGCAACAAGCCGAAGGCTAAAAGGGTGCCGTAGCGACGCAGGAAGCGTTCGCGCTGATGGGCGCGCGCTTTCCCGCCCGGAAGGCGTCCGGTCTTCACCGGAGCCTCCACGGCCGCGGCCGCTTCTTGTGGGCTACGCGCCTCGGCCGGAGGTGTTCCTGCGGCGGGAGCTGAGGCGGGGGGCGCAGGGGTAGCCACGCCGGGAACGTCACGGCCCACGTCGGGCGCCCGCAACGTCGGCGGCGCGGCAACGGCGCTCCGCGCCGCCGCGGGCGCGTTGGGCGCGCCCGGGTGCAGCGCGGCCGTACCGTCCGCCCTCGCTGCCCTGATGGCGTCGTCGGTGGTCTCGCCGCGGTGCCACGTCGCGCCGGTGCGCCCCTCGCGC
>CAXUNV010000115.1:0-10964 GCA_964252355.1 uncultured Chthoniobacterales bacterium
CCTGGAGGCGTTGCCGGCGTTGGCGACGGACCCGCCGCGTTTGGCTGGGGAAGTTCACCGGCTTGGCGGTCTCGCCGCCTACGTGGGTGCGTCCGGTGCCGCCCAGGCCTGTGGACGCGTCGAACGGGCCGTGAAAGCCCAAGGGGCGCGGCCTCTGGGAAACCCGCCGTCGCTTGCCGCGTTGCAGACGGCGTTGCGGGCGGCGATCGCGGCGTACCGGACCGACGAAGCCGACCGCGAAAAGCAGGAACCGTCCGAGAACTGAACGAGGGGGCCTCCACGCCGACCGACGACCAGTGGTCGCGAACCCGGCTGCGGGAAGTCACCCCTCCAGGAGGCAGACCAACGCTTTCGCAGCGAGTTCGCGCAGGCCGAATGGTTTCTTCACGAAATCGGTGCCGCACCTGTCGGCTTCGGCGGAACCTTCCGGCAAAGCCTGCGCCGTGACGAAAATCACGGGGCTGTCGCCGTAGCCGGGCAATTCACGGATCTGCCGGCAAAGCTCAAAGCCGTTCGTTCCCGGCATTTCGATGTCGAGGAAGACGAGGTCGAAGTGGCGCGCGCGAAGTTGGGGAAGTGCAGCCTGCGCGGAGTCGGCGAGGACGGGTTGCAGGCCCACCTTGTGGAGGGCATGTGCCAGGGCGCGCCGGCCGAGTTCCTCGTCGTCCACGACGAGCACCGGGACGCTCTCGGGCCGGTACTCCTCAACCCGGGTAAAAAGGCCGGTGAGCAGCTGGATGCCGTGAGCCAGTGTCCGTGTGGCGGAAGGGGAAGGTCGCGCGTGGCTCGACCGCAAATCTTCCGTCAGGCCGGCAAGTGCTCCCGCCAGGGAACTCAGTCGCTGCAGGCGCGCCAACCCGGCATTGCCGGCCAGGGCGCGCAGGCGGTGCTGGAGCCCGTCGAGGCTTTCCGGTCGGACGGCGTCCCCACCGACGGCTTCGTCCAGCAATCCCGCCACTTCGGCCGTCAAGGTAGGCGCCTGTTCAACCAGCGTCTTCTGGAGGTCTGCGATAAACGTGGCGTCATTTGGCAGGCCGGTCGGCTCCGGTCTGAACTGCGCCGCCGAAGCCTCCAACGGTGCGGCCGGCGCCCGTTCCGGCCCGCGCGCCGGGCCTGCGTCGGGTCCATCCACGGCCAGCAACTCCCGCAAGGTCGACAACAACAACGCGGGATCCGCTTCGGACTTGCGGAAGACCCGCGTCGCGCCCGCCTGCAAAAGCCCCCCATCCACCGGCGTGGAGTGCGTGTTGGTGAAAACCAGAATGGGGTAAGGCTTTGCACGGCGGAGCGTGCCGATGTTCCGGAGCAGTTCCGCGCCGCTCAAGCCCGGCAGCACCAAGTCGAGGAGCAAAGCCAACGGCTCAGAGCGCGCCAACGCAGCCCACGCGGCGGCACCGTCGCCCGCCACGACCGCCTGAAAGCCGCCCTCTCGCAGGATCCTGGCCAAGGTCCCCGCCAGGGTGGGATCATCCTCCACGACAAGCACCAACCCGCTCAAGTCCAAGCCGGGCCGCAGCGGCATGGCCACGGCCTTGCCTTCGGCCAAGCGCGAAGCGCGTACTTGGCCAAGCGCCAGCTTCACCCCGATCAACACCTGCGCTTCCCGGGCTGTCGTCGGTTGAAAAACGCGGGACGCACCCGCCTCCCGCAAAGGCTTTTCGCCGCCGTTCATCACGTCGTCCGAGTGAACCAACACCCCTAAAAAAGGGGGGTGGCGCATCAGCACCGACCGAATTTGGCGAACGAGCGCGAGGGCAGTCGCCAAGTCGTCGGCCGCATCGATCAACAGGATCTCGGGTTCGGGTGCGACCGGCAGGTCGGTAGGGTCCTCCAGCTGACGAACCTCGTAACCTGCCTGCTCCAGGCTCGTCGCCCAAGGCGGCAGATCTTTCTGCGTCTTCGCCAGGAGGATATGCACCGTGGCGTGCGCGGGCGCCTTAGCGCCGGCTATACCCCCCGCGGTCGGCTGCACCTTCCGAGGCGCCCGTCGCATGAGGCGATGCCACTTTCGCCAGAGGAGTTTGAAGGTTCGTTTTGCGCTAGACATGTTGAAGCGCAGGCCTGCAGGCGCCGACCCGCGCCGTCGCTGCTCCCCGGGTGCGGTCGGACCGAAACGCCTCAGTCACCCGGTGGAAGGTGGCCGTCGCGGAGGAAGGCGCGGTCAAGCGGGCGTACTCTCGACCTCATCCGCCGCCTCCGGGTAGAGTCGCGAGACGCAGTTGGGGCAGATGCCGTGGCTGAACTTCGCGCGCGAGTGGTCGGTGATGTAGCCCTCAAGTTGGTGCCAATAGCCGTCGTCGTCGCGGATCTGCTTGCAAGAGGCGCAGATTGGCAGGAGGGCGTCGAGTTCCCGCACGCTGGCCAGGGCGGCTTGGAGTTCGGTAAACAGGCGCTCGCGCTCGCGTTCCGCCCGCTTGCGCGCGGTAACGTCGCGCAGGATCGAACGGATGGAAATCACCCGTGAGCCCTCGCGCTCGCAGTCCGTCGTGCCTTCCACCACGATGCGCCGGCCGTCTGCAGCGATCAAAGTCGCTTCGAACGGTTCGGGTTGGCTGCCGTCGTGGAACGCGCGTTGGAACTGGTCGCGGCAGGCTTCGCGCTGTCCGGGTTCGATCAGGTTGAAAAACGTCAGGTCTGCGAGGGCTGGACCGGAGTAACCCAAGGTGTGGCGCCACGCCCGGTTCACGAAAGTAAACCGGCCGTCCGAGCCTACCCCCTGGATGAGGTCGTGCGCGTTCTCGATCAAGTCCCAGTAGCGTTCCTCGGAGATGCCGAGCTGCGCCTCCGCCCGTTTCTGTTCGGTGATGTCGATGGACATGCCGCCCAAGAGCGGATTGCCGCCGCCATCCCGCAGGAGGAACTTGTAGGAGCGCCAGACACCGCCGGTCCCGTCTTCGGTCGCCGCAGCCTCGTTGGTGACCGAAGCGACCCCGGTCCGCAGCACCGCCTCGTCGTTCTCCCGCAGCTTGCGCGCAGTTTCCGCAGGAAAAAGGTCTTCGTCTCGCTTGTTCAACCAGGCTTCCGGGCGCGTTCCGAAAGGTTCGGTGGTGCGGCGGTTAACGTAGACGTAGACGCCGTCCGCGTCTTTGATGAAGCAGGCGCTGGGGCCGTTTTCCATGAAACCGGCGAAGCGGTTCTCGCTTTCGCGCAAGGCGCGCTGGGTCCGCAGCAGTTCGCCCAAGAGCCGCACGCCCCCGAGCAGGAGTAAAGTAAGGCCGACGCAGGCTATAGCCGTGCCGTATCGCGCACGCTGGCTGTAGGCGAGCGCCTGATTCACGATGTCGTGGGTCAGTTCGTCCGCCGCGTCGCGGAAGCGGAGGGTTGTGGCCAAGCTGAGGTCGCCGCCGGATTGCTCTTCCAACAGCCCTTGGTAAGCCGAATCGAGCCGTGCCACACTCTTCGGAAAATAGGCGCGCAGGCCCGTCACGACCTCCGTGACCTCGGCCGCGAGGCTGCCCGAGCTGGTGCCGACGTCTTCCCGATCGGAGAGGTAAAGCAGCAAGGAGCGGTACCGCAGGGAGCCGCAGCGCTCGACGTCCCCGTATCGCGCATCCGCAAAATGCAGCACCAGCAATAGCGCAAACAAAATCGCGACCGGCAAAACGATCGCCAACGCATAAAGGGGCGTTTGCGGCGGCGATTGCAGGTAAGGCCTTTCCCAAGGGGAAGGGTTTGCGGCTTCCATGGCTCAACCCCTATTAACGGCGTGGGTTCAACGCACTTAAAGGGGACGCCACCCCACCCGTCGCCGGCCAACAAGGCCTTGATTTCCGACGACGCAAGACTTAGGAGGCCGCTCGGAATCTCCGAGATGGTTCGCTTTCTGCTCACCACCGCCTTGCTTTGCGTGCTTGGAGCCTTTGGGTTGGGAATCATGAGCCGGGCGAAGTTCAACCAGTTGAGCCGCGACTTGGCCGAGGCCCGCCGCTCCCAAGAACGCGCCGGACGCGCGAGCGCCGAGGTGCAGGAGCGCCTTCGGAACACTCAGGAACGCCAAGCCGGCGAGGTCAAGCAACTCAGCGACGAGCAGGGCCGGTTGCGTGCGGAACTGGAACAGACCCAGGCGCGTCTGGCCGCCGCGACGGTGCGGGCGGAGGCGGCTGAGGGCGACAAAACCGCGCTCACCCGGGCGCTCACCGAAGCGGGACGCAGCCTTGACGCGAAAGCGCAAGCGGAAAACGAGCGGAACGCTTTGGCAGGCCGCCTGGTGCGGGTGGAAAACGCCTTGAACCAGTACCGTCTCGCGGGCGGCACAACGGGTCGGGGAAGCAAGACCAAAGCTCAGGTGCCGGTGGAAGGGACCGTGCTCTCCGTGAACCCCGCCGCGCAAGCCCTGACCGTGAGCCTCGGCACCGACGCCGGCATCGCCGTGAATGCCGCCCTGGCGATCGTTAAAAACGGCACGGTCCAGGGAAAACTCCGGGCCGTCTCGGTGGAAAAGGAGAGTTGCGTCGCGGAATTTCCCTCGAAAGCACCGGACAACTTCGCCAAAGTGGCGGTGGGCGATCCGGTGACGCTCAGCACTCGATGAAAAAGACGTGTCTTGCATTCGCGACCGCGGCCTTGCTCTCCGGTTGCCAGACGGACGGGGCGGCGGACAAAACGGCAGAGCAAAAGCCGCAGTTTGGCCAGCCCGAAAGCACCATCCCCTGGAACCGGCCTGAGCAATGGGAGCAGTCGGGGGCTTTGGGGCAGGTCCCGGGCATGACGGGCAGCGGCCGGTAGCGTGCGTCTGCTGGTGTTTCGAGGCGGCGCGCTGGGTGACCTCCTCTTGACTTGGCCGGCATTGGGGATCCTCCGCCGACGGTACCCCGGCGCGGAGATCGCCCTTTTCGGCGCGCGACCGCACGTCGCGCTATTTGGGGGGTGCGTCACCGCCGTGGACGACGTCAACGCCCCTGCCCTGGCCGGGCTTCTTGTGCAAGGCGGACGGGTTCCGCCCGAGGTGCGGCGGGCCGTGGGGGGCGCAGACTTGGCCATCAATTACCTGGCCGACCCCGACGAAGTTTTTCGACGCCAACTGGCGAGCCTAGGAGTGGCCTCCATCATCGGAGGTCCGAGCCGCGTGCGCGACGACGGCCCGCATGCCACGGTACAACTCAGCGCCCCGGTCTTGGAGCTTGACGGGACCTGTCCCGGCGGGTGGTCCGCGCTGCCGTTGCCCCCCGGTTGCCCGCAAAGCGTGACCGGGTGCGACTTGGCGTTGCATCCGGGTAGCGGGTCGCCCCGCAAGAACTGGCCTCCGCAACGTTGGGCGGGCTTGCTCGAAGGTTTGCACGCGGAAGGTCTCCTGCGGCGTGTAGCCGTCATCAGTGGGGAGGCGGATGACGAGGCCACTGCGGCGTTCCTGGCGGCGTACCCGGGCGAAACGATGGTGTGGCGTTCGTTGCCGCTGCCCGAACTGGCTGGCCGGCTCGCCGGCGTGCCGGCACTCTTTGGGCACGACAGCGGTGTCTCGCACTTGGCGGCGGTGCTCGGCCGGCCCACGCTCGCCCTCTTTGGTCCGACCAACCCCGCGGTCTGGGCACCGTGTGGACCCAAGGTCACCGTGGTGCGCTCGCCGACCGAACGCTTGGCTGACCTGACGGTTTCCGCGGTGCGGACGGCGGCGGTCCGCCTGCTGACCCTTTAGGGCTCACCGCTGATTCCCCGGTGGCGGTTGGTTGGCGGACCCCTTGGCAACCCGGGAAAATGTGAAAGATTGCGCCCGACCAAGGCAACTGCCCGGCCGGTCCATCCGCATGCAACTGTCGCGCAAGCTCCAAAAACTCTGGACCGGCGAGTTTCTCGGCAGCGCCGTGGACGCGTTCTACCGGTGGCGTCGCCCCCTCGACGCCGCGGTCTTGAGCAAGCGCATCGACCCCGCCGGGCTTGCACGCATCCGGGCCAAATACGGCGTTCCGGGCGAGACGGTGGCTTGGCCGAAATACGTCAACGCCGAACACTGGCTGCGCAAAGCCATTGGGCAGGTCCGCGAGTTGCGCCTCGATCGGACCAAAGGCCAAAGCGTCCTCGACCTAGGCAGTGGTCCCGGGTACTTCCTTTTCACCTGCAAACAGCTTGGCCATGCCGGCCTTGGGCTCGATTTGCCTGAACCACCGCTGTTTGGTGAGATGTTTGAGCTCTTGGGCTTGCCGCGCGTCATTTGGCGGATCAACCCTTTCGAGCCGTTGCCCGACCTTGGCCGTCGTTTCGACTTGGTGACGGCTTTCGCGGTCTGCTTCAACGGACATTACGAAGGCAAGGTTTGGGGTCCGAGCGAGTGGGCCTTCTTCTTGCGCGACGTCGAAACGCGTTTTCTGGAACCGGGAGGCGAAATTTTTCTGGCGCTGAACCCCGAACCTCACGGGCATTTCACGCCCGAACTGGAGCGGTTTTTTCTTGAGCGCGGCGGTTCCATCAGCCGCGGCAAGGTGCGGTTGCGGGGCGATCCGGGCAACCCAAAGGCCAAATGACAAAGCCCAGAAGGGGAGGGAGAGGCGGCGTTGCTGATCTCTGGTTTTTAGTCTCTGGTCTTTGGTTTCAAAAATGCCGAGGGTGGCGCTGGTCTTGCGGTAGGACGAAGAGCCGGGAGGGGGCGGCCACTTGGCTTGCGGTGGGGCGTTGACCCCCAACCTGCAGTTAGGGTGGCCATCGACTCCGATGCCCGCAGGTTGGTCTAAGCCGGTCCAGAACGACCCTGACGGCGTCTCAGGGTCGCTCAAGCCCGGCACCCTCCGGCGGGCGGCCGTCCACCCAGGTGGCCGTCCGCTTTGCCGTCTGGGGGGAGTTAACGCCCCACCGACGGACGTCGGATCCAGACTTTTCAAGGGGTTGGCGTCTCGGCGAAGGCAAGGATGCGGCGGGCAAGTTCGTCCGGGCATTCTTCCGGCAGATAGTGGCCGTGACCCTCGATCTGACCGCCTCTGAGGAGGTCGGCGCGGCCCTGCAGGGCATCGAAAAGCGCGGTACCCACACCCTTTTCGGCACCCAGTGCCAGCACCGGCATGGTGAGGGGCGGGGCGGCGCGGTTCTGCGCGATGTCTGCCGGGACGGCCCGGTAGTAGCCAAAGCCCGCAGTCATCCGGGCCGGATCGCCGTAACTGCGCACGTACTCATCCAGGTCGTCCGGGCCGATGGCGTCGGGCCGGGCGGCCTTAGTGCGAAAGAGCCAAGCTAAGAATTCCCGTTCCTTGCCCCGGGTCAGCAGTTCGGGCAGTTCCGGCACCGCGTTAAGGTAGAACTGGAAGATCTTCGGGGCGTTTTCCACCGAAAACGCCTTCTCGGGCGTCACCCCGGGCAGCCCGGCTTCAAGCAGTACCAAGCGCTCCACGGCCGAAGGGTGGCGCCCCGCCCAGGCGAAGGCGATCCAGGCCCCGACGTCGTGGCCGACCAGGACAAAACGCGCCAAGCCCAGCGCGGCGGCGGCCGCGTGCAGCACGTCCGCGACCGAGCCCGTGTCGTAGGGCTTGCCTTCAGGCAGGAAATCGCTTCCGCCTAGGCCCGGCGGGTCAAAGGCGACGGCGCGAAAATTGGCCGCGGCGAGCAGGGGCATCACCCGGCGCCACGCGTAGACCGTTTGCGGCCAACCGGGCACGAGCACGACGACCGGCGCCTCGGCCGGGCCAAGGGCGACGGCATGGATCGCGACGCCTTCCGCTTCCACGGTCCTGCGCTCGAATGGATCAACCTCGTTGGTCATCGCTCCTCCTTCTCCATCACGCGTTTCCATCCGCCGTCGGTGCTGTGCTCCCCGTCAACGGTTGCTGGTCCAAGCGGGTGCCGGGCCGAAAAGGCGCGCCGCCGTCGTGCGTTCGTAAGGCATGTGCTCGGGCCGATGCAGAAGTTCCAGCGCCAAACCCCAGGGCGCGCGTGCGTAGCGGATTGCCTGCCCAGCTTTGGGCCCTTCCCCGCTCGTGAACGGGCCACCCAAAAGCGTGCAGCCATGCGCGGCCAAGTGCTCGGCGGCAACCGTCAAGTCGTCGACAAAAAAGGCCAAATGGGGGACGTCGACGTCATCGTTCTTGGGCACTTCACGGCGGGCCCGTGGCGCTTCGTATTGCATGAGTTCGACGTTCAGGTTTGGGCCCAGCCGCAGCATCGCCACCTTAAGTCGGTCCGCCGGGTCCACGTCAAAAGTTTGTCGTAGGTCGGCCGGGTTTTCGGTCCCGGGCCCTTCGTCGAAGCGGAACAGGAGGTCGGCTCCAAGCACTTCGGTGAAGAAGCCGACGGCTTCGTCCAAGTCGGGCACCGTCAAACCGACGTGATCTAAATTGCGGGCGCCCGGGATTCCGCGGACCGGACCGGGTGTGGGCGGCGGGGTGGCCGCCCGGACGCGCGGAGAGGTTTGGCCGCAAAACCACCCGAGCAGGAGGCCTGTGGTCCGGCCGCAAAATTGACGTTTGTTCATGTCAGTTCGATGGCAAGGCGGCGTGGTCGCAAAAGGCCGGCGCACCGTACGCGGGTGCGGTGCGCGCCCGTAACCGAGCCCTACCTTTTCCTCCGACCGGATTGGGTGCGATGCTCCTGGCGACCGACCAACCCCGGCAAGCGATGGGTCGGCCGATCGATCGGGCAAACCGTCGTCTGACCGCCCCACGCAAGACCACTCCGCCGATGTGGGGAACTTCCGCTCCGCCAAAGGTCGACTCAACTTAAGGGAAGGCGGTGCCCACCTCACGCGGCCCGCCGTGCCTTGGCCTTTTTCGCGGTGGACGTTTTGAGCATCGCCTGAAGAAACGGCGCCGTGCGCGACACCGGGTGAGCCGCGACCTCCTCCGGGGTGCCGGCCGCGACCAGTTCGCCGCCGCCGTCGCCGGCCTCTGGCCCGATGTCCACGAGGTAGTCGGCTTCGGCGATCACGTTGAGGTTGTGCTCGATCACGATCACCGTGTTGCCGTCGTCGACCAGACGTTGGAGCACGTCGATCAGGAGACGGACGTCGGCCATGTGCAGGCCGATGGTCGGTTCCTCCAGCAGGTACAAGCTCGATTTCGGCGTCTGGTTGCGCCGCAGCCGCTCGGTGAGGCCGCGCGCCACCCCGCTCTTGAGTTCGCTGACCAACTTCAGGCGTTGCGCCTCCCCGCCGCTCAACGTCGGGCTCGGCTGCCCAAGACCCAGGTAACCCAGCCCGGTGCTCACCAACAGGTGCAGGGGATGGTAGATCTTGGGGTTCGCCCGAAAGAAGGTGGCCGCTTCATCGATCGTCATTTCGAGCACGTCGCCGATGCTGCAACCGTGGTAGCGCACGTCGAGCGTCTGCGGATTGAAGCGTTTGCCCCCGCAAGCCTCGCACGGAATGAAACTTGTCGGCAAAAAGTTCATCTCCAGCTTGATCACCCCTTGACCGCCGCACGCTTCGCAACGGCCCCCTTCGGTGTTGAACGAGAAACGGCTGGAGCTGTACCCGCGGATCCGGGCTTCGGGCAGCTGGGCAAAGAGGTTGCGGATTTCGTCGAACACCTTGACGTACGTCGCCGGGATCGAACGCGAGGATTTGCCGATGGGCGACTGGTCGACCTCGTAAACGCCGCCGATGTACTCGGCACCCATCACCGCCGCCCAAGGCCGGTCGCGATCGTCCTGGCGTTTGCGACGGCCCGCCAAACGGTCGGCCACCGCGGGCAGCAACACCGACCGTAGCAGGGTGCTTTTGCCCGAACCAGACACCCCGGTGATGACGGAGAATCCGCCGATGGGAAAGCGCGCGTCAAACCCTTTGAGGTTGTTGGCAGAGACTCCCTTCACCTCCAGCCAGGGGACGTGAGCCAGCGGCCGGCGCGCGCCACGCAACGGGTGACGCATCGGCTTACGCAGGTAAAGCCCCGTCACCGATTCGGCGGTCTTCTTCACTTGCGCGAGCGTCCCTTGGGCCACCAAGCGGCCGCCCTGGCGCCCAGCCCCCGGACCAAGATCGAGGACCGTATCGGCCCGGCGCATGGTTTCTTCATCGTGCTCCACGACGACCAGCGTGTTCCCTTTGGCCTTCAGCGCTTCCAAGGTCGCCAACAACCGGTCGTTGTCCCGCGGGTGCAGGCCGATCGTCGGTTCGTCCAACACGTAGAGCACGCCGCGCAGGTTGGACCCGAGCTGGGCGGCCAAGCGGATGCGTTGGGCCTCGCCCCCGCTCAGGGTCTTGGCGGAACGGTCCAGCGCCAAATAGCCGAGCCCGACCTCGCGCATGAAGTGAAGCCGTTGCCGGATCTCGCCCAGGATCGGGTCCGCCAGGACCCGTTGCGTCCCGCCAAACCGCAAGGTGCCGACCATTTCCGCGGCCCCGACGACCGGTGCTTGGGCGAAGTCGGTGATGGTGAACCTGCCAAGGCGCACGGCCCGGGCCGCCGGGTTCAGGCGGGCGCCCCGGCACTCCGGGCAAGGGGTCGCGGCACCTTCGTCCACGCCGTCGCTGCGGCGTTCTTGAATCAGTTCGGCTTCCAGCTTGGACTCCGCCTTGTCGTCTTCGGCAGCGTAGGGGAGCAGGTACCCAAAGCCGTGGCACGTCTCGCACCAGCCGTGGGGCGAGTTGAACGAGAAGAGGCGCGGGTCCAATTCTTCGAAAGCCAAGCCGCACGATGGGCAAGTCATCTCGCTGCTGAGGACCACGCGTTCGCCGCCGCGCGGCACGAAGAAGGCCGAACCGTGGCCGAGGCGCAGCGCGGTTTTTATCTGGGCCGGCAGGTCGGCGCTCACGCCCTGCGGCAGGTTGCCCACGACGGCCTCGATGGTGTGTTCACGGTAGCGTTCGAGTTCCGGGAACGCCTCAACGGCCACCCGGCGGCCATCCACCACCAGCTCGCGGTAGCCGGCGCGTTCCGCCCAGGCAGCGACCTCTTTGTGGTAACCTTTGCGGGCCTTCACCAGCGGGGCGAGGAGCGCGCCGGGGCCGCCGGCCAACCCGTCCCGCACTTGTCGGGTGATGGCCGCCAGGCTCTGCTTGGTCACCGGCACTTGGCAGCGCGGGCAGTGCTGGGTGCCAAGCTTGGCAA
>CAXUNV010000116.1:0-9475 GCA_964252355.1 uncultured Chthoniobacterales bacterium
ATGCCTGGGGGCGCACTGGTGGGGGCAAAACCGGTCAAGCACGCCCCCGACCTTGCGCCAGGCCGCCCCGAGGGTGCGCGCCCCCCTGACCGAGAGGCCGAAGGTCGGTGCCTTTTTGTAAGGGCACGATTGTATGAGCTAAAAATTTCTCCACCCTAAACAACTCAGCATCCCAAAGTTATTCTTAGATACAGAATAACTTGGACCTCTCTTGTTCCGTTTCTTTAACCCCCATCTTTCTGATGCAATCTTCTCCGCCTCATGGTGTCGCTTCCCCGGGCGACTCACTGGTCCACGTCGACAAAGTCACCAAACGTTTTCCGGGCGTTTTGGCATTGGACGGCGCCAGCCTGGAAATCCGGCGCGGCGAGGTCCACGCGCTTCTGGGCGAAAATGGCGCGGGCAAGTCCACCCTCATCAAACTGCTGAGCGGCGTCTACCAACCCGATGGGGGCAGCATCCGCGTTCGTGGTGAGAACGTCCGCATTACCGATCCCCGCCACGCCCAGGCTTTAGGCATCACGACCATCTACCAGGAGCACACGCTGGCGCCGGACCTCTCCCCCATTGAGAACGTGTTTCTCGGACGTGAGGTCCGCCGCGGCGGGAGTCCTCTGCTGAACGAACCGACGATGCGCGCCCGAGCGCGCCAGCTTTGGGGAGAGTTCGGCGGTCACCCGGAGGACCTGGGCCGCTCGGTCGGTGAGCTGGGCGGACTCAAGCAGCGGTTGATCGAGATCATCAAGGCGTTGGCGTACGACGCCGCGTTGGTGATCATGGATGAACCGACGGCCGCGCTGCCCGATGGGGAGCGCGCGAACCTGCTGGACCACATTCGAAAAATGCGTGCCGGGGGTGTGAGCGTTTTACTGGTGACGCACCGGTTGGAAGAACTTTTTGGCGTCGTGGATCGGGTTACGGTTTTTCGGGACGGGCGCTGGGTGGCCACCATGCCCATTGCCGAAACCTCCATCGATGACATCATCCGAAAAATGGTTGGCCGCGAGGTCGGCTCCATGGCGGCCGCGGCCGCCCGGCCCAGTGACATGCCGTTGGCGGAGAACGCCCCGGACGTGTTGCGCGCCACGGGACTCACGCGCCGCGGCGTCCTGCGTGACGTCAGCTTGACGGTCCGATCCGGAGAAATTGTGGGAATCGGAGGACTCGCCGGATCCGGCCGAACCGAAGTCGCCCGGGCGATCCTCGGCGCCGATCCCCTGGATGCCGGTGAAGTGTGGATTCGCGACAAGAAAGGCGACTACAAATCGCCTGCCGACGCCATGCGCGCGGGCATCGTCCTCGTGCCGGAGGAACGAAAAATCCTTGGCATCGTGGGGGGATTCAGTGTCGCCCGGAACATAACCGTGGGCGCCCTGCAAAAAATCACTGCCGGGCCTTTCCTGCAAGCACAGCGGGAAGAGGCGGTGGCTCGCAATTACGTCAAGGAGCTTCGCATCAAAACCCGAAGCACCGGGGAATTCATCGAGAACCTGAGCGGCGGCAATCAGCAAAAGGTGCTTTTCGCACGCGTGTTGTTCGCCGAACCCAACTTGATCATCGTCGATGAGCCGACCCAGGGCATTGACGTCGGCGCCAAGGTGGAGGTGTACCGCATGATTCGGGCGTTTGTCGCCAAAGGCGGGGGTGCCATCGTGATCTCCTCGGACCTGCCGGAGCTTCTCGGCCTGAGCGATCGCGTCATCGTCATGCGCGAAGGGACCAAAGCCGGAGAATTCCCCGTCCCGCTCGGAAGCGTGCATTCCGCGGCGCGAATGGATCAGCTTCAGAACCAAGTCATGCAACTCGCAACCGGAAGTTCTCGTGTCAACTAACTCCCAACCCGACGTTTCCGTCACCGCGAACCCAGGCCGGCGCACCGTCTCGTTGCGCAAGCTGGTTGAAATCGAAGGGGCGACGGTGTTCGCCGCCCTGATTTTGCTGGTGGTGTTCAGCAGCATCTTTGCCCCCGGCTTCCTGAGCCCCGGCAACCTCACCAACGTGCTCGTGCAATCCGTGTTCGTGGTGATCCTGGGCATCGGGATGACGTTTGTGCTCGTGGCCGGCGGCATCGACCTCTCGGTCGGCTCCACCATGGGCCTGGCGGCGGCGCTTACCATCTACAGCATCAACCACGCGATTTCGGTTCCGTTGGCCGTGCTCCTTGGACTGGCCTCGGGCGCGGCGGTCGGCCTGTTCAACAGCTACTTCATCATGGTGCTTAAAATGGCCGACTTCATTGTGACCTTGGGCACGCTGTCGTTGGTGCGCGGGATTGTGGAGCTGATGACCGCAAACAGCCGGCTTAACACGCAGTCGGGGGCGTTCGGGTTCCTGACGGGCGGCACCGTGTTGGGTGTTCCCATGGCGGTGCTGATTGCCGCGGCCGTGGTGTTGGTCGGCGGGTTGACGCTCGCCAAGACTGCCATGGGGAGGCGCACCTACGCGGTCGGTCTGAATCCGGCCTCCTCGTACCTGGCCGGGGTGCGTGTCCGGCGGGTGCGGGTTGGGGTGTACGTGGCGTCGGGGGTGTTGGCGGCCCTCGCGGGCATCCTGTTGGGCTCGCGCCTTTCCTCCGCCCATCCCGCGTTGGGGACGGGGTACGAACTGACCGCCATTGCGGCCGCCGCGATTGGCGGGACCAGCTTGGCGGGCGGGCGCGGGTCGGTGCTGGGCACCATTCTGGGGGCCCTGTTGCTGGGCGTCCTGCAAAACAGCCTTAGCCTTCTCCAGGTGAACGCCTTCTGGTTTCAGATCATCACGGGGTTGATGATCGTGGCGGCAGTCCTCCTCGACGGCGCCATCCGACGAATGCTCCGGGCCCGGCCATCCCAATAGATGACACGACCCACTAACTTGCACTTCACCTTGAGGAAAACCTATGGCCGCTGAAACGGTAACTCTTGAAAATTCGCGTCAGGCAACGCCCGGGCGTCGCTCCATGCAGGGCGCCCGCGCCCTCCTCGGCAAGCCCGGCGCCGGCATCTTCATCTTTCTGGTGGTGCTTCTTGTCGGGATGGGATTCTGGTCGCCCGTCATCCTGGGCACCGGCAACCTGATCGGCATCCTGAATCAGATGGTCTTCATCTTGATTCCTACCTTTGGCCTGACGCTGGTGATCATTGCGGGCGGGCTGGATTTATCCGTCGGTTCCGTCCTAGGGTTAACCGGCGGCATCGCGGCCTACCTGATCGCGCACGGCACGCCTTTGCCCGCGGCGTTTGCGGCCGCCATCCTTTGCGGCGCGGCGATCGGGCTGGTCAATGGCTTGGTGATCACCCGGCTCCGCGTGCCGGATTTCGTGGCGACCCTTGCCATGCTCGGCGTCGTCCGGGGCGCCCTTTACGTGTGGACGCACGCTGTGCCCATTCGCAACTACATGTCGCCGCCCTATTTTGTGATCGGTGGCCTGAGGATGGTTGCCTGGAAGATCTCGGTTCCGTTGATGGTGGCGTTTGTGCTCCTTCTGATCCTTGCCTTCATCCTCCGGCGCACGCACTACGGCGTGCACTTGCGGGCCACGGGCAGCAACCCGGATGCCGCCAAGCTGTCGGGCATCAACCCCGATCAGGTGAAAGTGGTCGCCTACATCGCTTCTGGGGTGCTGGCGGCGATCACCGGCATTCTGCTCGCCGGACGATTGACGACCGTGCACCCCGACATGGGGAGCGGGTACGAGCTCCGGGCCATTGCGGCGGCCGTCATGGGTGGAGCTGCGCTCAGCGGGGGTCGCGGGTCTTTTTACGGCGCGTTGATCGGTGCCGTCACCCTCACCGTGATTCAGAACGCCATCAACATCCTGAACATCGACCCGAACTGGGAGCACGTCATCGTCGGAGCCATCATCCTTTTTGCGGTGCTGATCGATCGGGGAGCCCTGGCGCTGGCGGGCCGCACAGCGCCTGCCCATTGACGCACCAGACAACCCTTTTACGAACGCCACGGAGGCCCCGTTCGGCGTTGGTAATCCCAGAAACGAGCGGGTGATCCATTCCGGAAAACCGCCCCTTCAACCCCAATCCATACCAGCTGAGAAAAGAAAATGACTAACAAACCCAATGAAAACCCTGACCAGCAGCCCAGGGCGGACTCGCCCAAGCACCGGTTAACCCGACGGCAACTGCTTTCGCGAAGTGCCCTCGCGGGCGGGGGCGCCCTCGCCGCCGGTGTGATCGGCGGAAGCCTTTTTAGCGGGACGCAGGCCCAAGCGGCGGCCGCTGCTCCTGGTGCTGCGGGCGCCTACCCCGGCGATGAAGCCTGGAGAAAAGCCGTGGCGGACAAAGTGGCGGGACGGACCATCACCATCGGCTACACCCCGCCGGCCGCCTCCGAGTTTTACGACGAAATCGAGCACGGCGCATTCAGCCAGATGCGAACCTACGGCGATTGGTTTGGAGTTAAATGGAAGTGGACGACGTTCTTCCCGGGTGAGCACCAGGACATCAACGACCAGGTGAACACCATCCAAAACTGGGTCACCAGCAAGTTCGATGCGGTGCTCGTGTGCACGGCCGGCGATTTCGCCTCCATGCAGAAGGTGTACCAATCCGCCGCCGACAAAGGAACCCGGGTTTTCCAGTACAACATGCCCGCCGAAATGTGGCCGGAAGACGAGAGCAAAGCCATCTCAACCATCAGCTACAACAACGCCATGCAGTCGGGGTACCTCGCCACCGAATACATTGCCCAGAAGCTGGGTGGCAAAGGCAAAATGCTCCTGATCTGGGGCCTGCCCGGACATTGGTCTACCTCCCGCCGAAACGGCGTCAACGTGGCGCTAAAGAAGTACCCCAACCTCAAAATCGTCGGGGAGCAGCGGGGCGATTACGTCCGGGACAAGGGGCTGAACGCCGCGCAAAATCTGCTGCAGCGCGATCAGGACATCAATGCCATCTATGGCGAGAATGAAGAAATGGCCCTGGGCGCCTCTCAGGCCATGTCCGCGCTTGGCCTGGATCCATGGGACGGGAAAAAAGGCATCATCGTCATCGGTGCTGACGGCCTGAAATCGGGGTACGAATCGATTAAACAAGGCCAACTCACCGCCACGATCAACGTGGGTCCCGTGGAGCAAGGGCGCCAAAGCATCCAGACCATTTTCTGGAACATCGTGCAGGGCTATGTCCCGCCCAAGGTTCAGGATGTCCGAACGCTGGTGGTGGATAAAACCAACGTGGAAGAACCGCTTGCCTACGTGAACTGGGCGCTGGGCGTCCCGAAAATCTAATGGGTTTGCGGACGTGCGTAAACACGCACGGCTGCACCGACAGAAACATAAAACATAAAATAAGAAAGTTATATAAATTCCCATTCTTATGATCTCAGAATACGTCTACAAACAAGTGCCTCAAACCTTTGACCGGCTGGTCCGGCAGGGAGAATTTGAGGAGTTTGGCGAAGCCATCACCGACGCCACCTACCACGAGCGGCTGCAACGTGTGAAGAACAAGGTCTCTGAGGACGGCCTCGATGGCTTGTTCATTTTCGCCGACTGCTACCGGATGAGCAATGCACGGTGGCTGGTGGATTATCGCACGATCGATGGCGTGTACCCGCAGCCCATGCTGCTGTTCATCACGGCCAACGACAACCCGATTTTCTTCCTGCCCAAGAGTGAAATGGAATCCGCCCAAAGGGCCTCCAAGATGCACCTTTTTGGCGGCGACATTCGGGAAATCCGCGCTGACCTGAAGCCTTTGCTGAATGAGAAGCGTGGCTCCCTGAAGAAGGTGGGCATCTGCGGGTACACGTTCATGGACCTGGAGATTTACCTTCCCATCCGGGAGGGGCTCCCGGATGCCGACATCAAGCCCTCGATGATCGTGGAGAACTTCAAGGCGGTGAAGACGGAAGCCGAGCTCAATTCGATGCGAAGGGCCGCCCGCTGCACCAACGCCGGTTTTCAGATGATCTACGACGCCCTCGAGCCCGGGATCACCGAACTCGAACTGACGAGCTTGTGTTACGCGGCGATGTTCGCCAACGGCGCGCACGCCATTGCGTACGACATCATGATCCAGTCCGGCGAAAACACGCAAGTGCTGTTCCGGCGGCCCACCAACCGCGTGATCAAGGACGGGGACATCATCCTGGCGGACGTCGGCTGCCGCGTGAACGACTGGTCCGCAGACTACGCCCGCACCTACGCCCTCGGCAAAGTGAAACCGGCGCACAAGGACCTGATGGAAAAGTGCACGATTGGGTTCGAGCAAGGGCTGAACAAGATCTACGCCGGCATGAACGGGGCCGAGGCCGACCGCGTCATCAAGGAAGAATACCGCAAGCTGGGGGTTGAACAATACCTCTATGAAGTGAGCGAAGGACGCACGGGAGCGCACGCGACGGGAATGGACCCCGAAGAAGAAGTCCCCATCATTGGCACCGCCGGAGCCGATCAGGTTTACGTGGAAAATCACACGTTTGCTTATGAGCTCAGCCTCATCATTCCCAATGAAGTCGGGGTGAGGACTGAGGACCAGATCGTGATCCGGAAGGACGGGATGGAGCCCTTGGGTAACTTCCGGCGCTACCTCTACAAATGACCTCACTTAAACGGCTAGAGTGAGTTAACTGCCCCGCGGCAGCCAGGCAGCGCATCGGGTCGGAACCCATCCGTTCTGACCCGAGGCACCGGGGAGGGCGTGGCGTCTTCCCCAAAAAGCAACCCGCGTGGACGTTCTCACCTCCCCCTTCAAGGCGACGGGCACGCCCTGCCGGAGTGCCCCACCGCCTGGATACCTCCTTTATGAAAAAACCCTATCACCTCCGAGACAAAAAAGGCAGCACCGGCCTGGGTGCCGGCGTTTGGAACCTGGGCATCGGCACCGATCCGTTCGGCGGTCCCACCCGCGAGCCCATCCCCATGCTGGACCGCTTGGCCGTCCTGGCCGACGCCGGCATGACGTATTTTGAGGCGCACGACCACGAAATTCGTCCCGAGCAAGCCGAAGCCGCCCGTAAACGTGCCGACCGGCTAGACATTCGGTGTGGCATGTACACGCCGTCCTTCTTTGCCGAGCCGATCTTCAAAGATGGGGCCATGAGCTCCAACGATCCAAAAATCCGAGCCTTGGCCGTCGAGAACGGCAAGCGCGCCGTGGACGCCGCAGTCGTGCTGGGGGCCGAAACCTTGGTGTTTTGGAACGGGCGCGAAGGCTTTGACTTTGTGTTAACCAAGAACGGCCGGGACGTCTTCAAGCGCTTGGTGGAAGGCTTCAACCAAGTGGCCGCTTACGCCAAAGAAAAGCACGGCGACCGGCTGCGCCTGGCCGTGGAACCGAAGCCGAACGAGCCGCGCGCCAACATGTACCTGGCGACCGTGGGCGAGGTGCTGTACCTCATCAGCCGCCTCGACGAAAGCCATCGACACCTCTTCGGGGTCAACCCGGAAACGGCTCACAGCCGAATTGCCGGTCTCGATTACCTCTGGGACGTCGAGATGTGCCTGGAAGCAGGCAAGCTGTTCTACATCCACCTCAATTCCCAGGATGGCCAGCGCTACGACCAGGACCTTCCCTTCGGGTACATTGAACCGGTCAAGGACCTGGCCCTCCTCGTCACCCTGCAGGATGCCGGCTACGAAGGCATCATCGCCTTCGACATCAAGGCGCCGCGCACGGACGAACCCAAGGACATCACCGACGTCGTGACGGTGAGTTCGCAGAATTTGGTGTGGCTTTGGGAGAAGGCATTGGCCGTCGACCGGGGCGTGATCCAACGTTTCCGGGACGAAAAACGCAACACGGCGTTGGCGGGCTATTTGGCCCAATGCCTTTACGGACGCTCCTAAAAGGGGTCGCACCCGCTGCCGCAACAAGGCTTCCGAAGGCAGCGTTTTGGCTCGACCGGTACTGCAGGGCCCAGCGTGCTGAAACGCTGCCTTGCTGGTGCGGTTGGTTTAGTCCCCTTCAAAAGAAAAGGTTTGCACCTGAATAAAGCAATGAAAGCAATCAACCGTCTGGCTTTGCCTTGCTTGGCACTGGTTCTGGTTAGTTGCGTGGTAGAAAGTGCCGACGGCCAGGCGCTCGATCCCGCGAAGGCGTTGGCCGCGCTCCAGGAAAAAGTGTTAAGCAAAGGCCCTCACGGTGAGGAACCGTCGCCCGCCAACTCACTCAGCTTAACCCCCGAAGAAATCGAACGGATCCGCGGATTAAAAGCCAAGGCCGCCATCGTGATGCACTATTCGCGAAACGATTGGTCGCAGGCGCAGGTTGCCGGCCTCGAATCACAATTCGGCAAAATGGGCATCGAAATCATCGCCGTGACGGACGCCGGTTTTAATCCCGAAAGGCAAGCCGTCAACCTCGAAACGGTTCTCGCTCAGAACCCCCAGGTCATCGTCTCGATCCCCGTGGATCCCGACATCACCGCCGAAGCGTATCGGGAGGCCAGCCAGAAAGGGGTCAAGCTGGTCTTTATGGACAACGTCCCCAGGGGGCTTGAGGCGGGAAGAGATTACGTGGGGGTGGTCTCGGCAGACAATTACGGCAACGGCGTCGCCTCCGCTCACCTGATGGCAAAAGCCCTGGAGGGCAAGGGTCAGATTGGGATCGTCTACCATGCGGCCGACTTCTTCGTAACGCGTCAACGCTACGAAGCCTTCAAAAAGACGATCACGGAGGAGTACCCTGGCATCCAGATCGTCGCTGAACAAGGGATCCGGGAACCCGATTTTTTTACCGACGCGAACCAGGCCGCTCACGTCATGATGACGACCAACCCGGATATGAAGGCCATCTGGGCCGTGTGGGATTTGCCGGCGGAAGGGGTCCTCTCTGCGGCTCGGGCGGCGGGCAGAAAGGATATGGTGATCACGACGATCGACCTTGGGCTCAATGTTGCCGTCGAAATGGCAGCCAATGGGATGATTAAGGGTGTGGGAGCGCAGCGACCCTATGATCAAGGCGTGACGGAAGCCCTGCTTGCCGGCTACGGGCTTTTGGGTAAACCCGCCCCTGCCTACGTCGCTTTGCCTGCCCTTCCGGTGACCCGGGACAACCTGCTCGAGGCCTGGAAAACCGTTTACCACGCCGAGGCACCCACCAGCCTCAAAGAAAGAATAAAATAACCTTCACCATGGATTTCAAGCTAAAAGGCAAGGTCGCGCTGGTAACCGGGGCCAGTCAGGGAATCGGCAAGGGCATCGCGTGTTCCCTGGCCGCCGAAGGCGCCAATGTCGTCATCTGCGCGCGCAACCAGGCGACGCTCGAGGCAACGGCCGCGGAGCTGAATGCAGCGGGCGGGGGACAGGTTGCAGCCGTCGTGGCGGACGTCGCCAAACCCGCGGACATCGTACGCCTGATGGACGAAACGGTCAGCCGATTTGGTACCTTGCACGTGCTGGTGAACAATGCCGGTGTTATCGACCATTTCGGCTCCTACGACGAGCTCGCCGATGACAATTGGCAGGCACTTTTCAATTTAAACGTCTTATCCGTGGTGAGGCTGACCCGCGCGGCGCTCCCGCACCTGCGGCGGG
>CAXUNV010000116.1:9511-10918 GCA_964252355.1 uncultured Chthoniobacterales bacterium
ATCAACATCACGTCCGAAAACAGCCTTCAGCCGGACCCTTTCATGCCGCATTACAGTGCCACCAAGGCGGCGCTCCTCAACATGACCAAAAGCATGTCAAAAGCCTTCGCGGCGGACGGAATCCTGGTGAACGCGGTGTCGCCTGCCTTCATCATGTCGCAAATGGTGAAGGATTTGGTGCAAGCTCAGGCGATCAAAGGAGGGATTTCATTCGAGGAGGCGGAGCGGAATGCCTTGCAAGAATTGCGACCGCACATGTTGCTAAATCGCACGGGTCGTCTCGAAGAGGTCGGCAGCGCCGTCGCCTACCTCGCCTCCGAAGCGGCGTCGTTCATTACCGGGACCAATCTGCGCGTCGATGCCGGTTCGGTCGCAAGCATCTGACGCCGTCGGACGTGCCAGAAAAGGAGCGGCGCACCCGCCCGGCCAAACCGCAGGCGCTGCAAGGCGGCGGGCTCCAGAAGTCGGCGGCCACGTGCGATTCATCCGTGAGCCACACCCACCTCGACAAACCATATTACGCCAAGGAACTCTAACGGAGTGGCACTAAATGGGAGCCACGTTTGCCGTGCGGGTTGGAGGCGCCGGCTGAGTGATTTACTCGGGAGATCGGCGCGGTTTATGAAACGATTCAACAACAAGGGAGAAGGCCGACCGTTCACCCCACCCCGATGCAGGTCGTCCGCATCCTCTAAACTTCAGGCACCCTGACGCGTCGGCGCGACTGGTGCTTGCACGAGAGCGCGTGCTGCGAGAACGCTTCTTGCCTCCAAACGCCAAAATCAAACCCTTTGCCCACGGGTCCCGCCAAGCCGCGCGCGCACGGTTCGCAGGCAGGAATCAAAATCCCGCTCACCCGAACATAGCCGTAATGTTCAGGAAGGGAAGGAGCTTCCCCCCGAAATGCCCACGCATCTTCACGGACGCAAAACCAACACGACACGCCCGTCTCCTTGAACCGCCCGTTCGGCATACCTGACCCAACGGCAAAACCTTTTTGCAATTGAAGGTGCAACGTGAGGAAGGCATTGGGTTGCTGAACAATTGAACTGCGAACGACAACTGGTCAGTTCCGTTAGCAAATGGTTTTTTGGAGGGGAACCCGGGCCGGCCCAAGCTCCGGGCCCCCGGTTCTCCTGGCCGGAGCCCAAAGCGTCTCCGGCGCACCCCTCCGAGCGGAAACCCAGGTTCCCGCAATGCCCTCCTGATGCGCCTCAGAAGGCGCAGGGGTCAAGTGCCTCGCGCAACGCTCGGGGAATTGCCCCGCAGCGGCCGGCGTCAAGGGTGCGCGGCTCCGGCATAAACGGCTGCCTCTCCACTCCGTGGGTCCCCCCATATATTCCGTGCCGCCGCTAGAGTCTGTCAGGAAGTTTTGGGAGCATGACCGGCGTGGCGAAGGCAGGCGGC
>CAXUNV010000117.1:0-10616 GCA_964252355.1 uncultured Chthoniobacterales bacterium
GTCGCCCGCTCCAGGAGCTGCGTCCGCGCCAGGGCGGCGTCGAGGTCCTCGGCGCCGCCTCTCTGGCTGAGGTCGTCGACTACCTGCGCGGCGAGCGCGAGCTGCCCGCAGCCGCCCCGCCCCACGGCCGTCCGGCACCGTGCGCGGAGGTTGACTTCGCCGAGGTCAAGGGCCAGCCCCACGTCAAGCGCGCCATCGAGGTCGCCGCCGCCGGCGAGCACAACCTGCTCATGATTGGGCCGCCCGGGTCCGGCAAGTCGATGATCGCCAAACGGATCCCTTCCATCCTGCCGCCGCTGACCCTGCCGGAGGCGATCGAGACCACCAAGGTCCACAGCATCTGCGGGCTCCTCCAAGGTCGAGATCCCTTCGTGTGGGAGCGGCCGTTCCGCGCCCCGCACCACACCATTTCCGACGGCGGCCTGCTCGGCGGCACGGCCCACCCGTCGCCGGGCGAAGTCAGCTTGGCCCACCACGGCGTGCTCTTCCTCGACGAACTGCCGGAGTTTCGCCGCTCCACCCTCGAGGTCATGCGCCAGCCGCTCGAAGACGGCAAGGTCACCATCTCCCGGGCGGCTGGCACCATGACCTTCCCGGCCGAGTTTATGTTGGTCGCGGCGATGAACCCCTGCCCGTGCGGCCACTACGGCGACACGCGACGCGAGTGCCGCTGTCATCCGAACCAAGTGCTCAAGTACCGAAGCCGCATCTCTGGGCCGTTGCTCGACCGGATCGACATTCACGTCGAGGTGCCGGCGATGGAGCTGAGGGACCTCACCACCTCGGCGGAGGGCGAAGCCTCGGAAGCGATCCGCGACCGCGTGGCCCACGCCCGACTGCGCCAACAGGCCCGCTTCGCCGGCGAGGCGCGGGTGGCCGCCAACGCCCGGATGCCGCCCCGGCTGCTCCGGCGGCACTGCGCCCTGGACGCCGACGGCGCCGAGCTGCTCCGCCACGCCGTCGCTGCCCTGAACCTGTCGGCCCGCGCGCACGACCGCATCCTCAAGGTGGCCCGCACGATCGCCGACTTGGCGTGCGCCGACCGCATCGGTCCGGCCCACCTCGGCGAAGCCGTCCAGTACCGGTCGCTGGATCGGCAGCTGTGGTGAGGGGCCGGGGCAGCCATGGCGCGTCTCTCGTCCCTTGTCACTGGTTGAAGCCGAGCACGGCGCCCCACGGTTCCGGGTGACGCGGCGCGGCAGCCCAAGGGATCGTGTTCACTGCTGACAGCCGCCACATCCTGGTGCAGTTCAACGTTGGAAGAAAAGTCGCCGTCTACGCGGTGAATGGTGGTGAGATGCAAGACACGGGCGAACCGATCGCGCTTTCCGGCAGGCCAGCCTCGCTCCGCGCCACACCATGGTGAGGGTCGGCCCGCGTGCTTGGCGCGCGCGGCCGAACGCCCGACGCGGGGTCCCTCAACGGCGCCGCGCCAGTTCTGCCCGCACTTCGTCGGCGGTGAAATCTTTGTCGTAGAGCGGTTGACGAGGTTCCTGGCGGCCGCTCTCCGCCAACCCGCCCGCGTCGACCGCGGCAAACCCCACCTCTTCGATCAACCCCGAAACCAGCGCTTTGGCTTCGGCGTCGTCTCCGCAGACTGGCAGGGCGATGCGTTCCCCTTCCGGCGCACCTGGGCGCGCCCCGTCGGCCAGGGTTCCATCGTGTTGAACGCCTTCACGACGCGGGCACCAGGCAACTGCGCCGCCACGACGGCGCTGGACGTTTTGCCACGGAGATCCTCCACGTTCGGGTAGTCGAGGTAAGGGTTGAGCGCGTCAACAAGGACCTTGCCCGCGAACGCCCCCGCTCCCCCGGCGTCGCGGAAAGCCTCCGCCCGTTTGCCCCAAGGCACGGCCAAAAGCACGACTTCGGCCTTCGCCACGGCGTCGGCCGAAGTGGCGGGTTCCACAGCCGGGCCGAGCTTGGCCACGACGTCGCGGAGCGAAGCCGGACTTTGGGAATTGCTGAGAAAAACGCGGTGACCCGCGCGGGCAAAATGCTCAGCGGCAGTTTTGCCGATGTTGCCGGAGCCAAGGATGCCGATGTTCATGGGAGAAGGTGATGGGTTGGCGGGGTTCCCAAGAAGGCTGCGCGTGGCACGAGTCGACGCCACGGCACGGAACCCGCTTCCGGGAGTGCTGCAACGTTTGGGTCAGGTCTCCGACGGTCGACCTGTCCCGACCACGCGGCCATGCGCCGGTTGATTGAAGTCGCGCTCCGCCGTTTGGCAGGGTCTCGCTCAGCCCAACGGACGAACCTCCGTGTGCGCCGCCCGCATCGGTCCGGCGCACCGCGGCGAATCCGTCCAGTACCGGTCGCGGGATCGGCCGCGGTGGTGGGGGAGGGCCGAAACGGCCGTGGCGGATTTGTTGTCTCTCGTCCCTCGTCTTTTGTTGAGGGAACACCCGCGACTCAACGTTGGTTTGTTGAAGCAGGCCGTCTTCGTCACCGGCGGGACGCCGACGCTCCCTTGGCCGGGTTTCCACCAGACCAGGCTCTCAGCCAACAGGCGCTTTCTGATCAACCAGAGACCAGGGACGTTCCCCTCCCCTCCCCTCACCAAGCCGCTTCGTAGATGGCGAGCGCGTCCGCTTCGCTGACCTCGCGCGGGTTGTTCACCAACAACCGCGTCTGCTGCATCGCGTCACCGGCCATCCGGGGCAGGGCCTCGTGGGGAATGCCGACTTGGCGCAGTCGGGTCTCCACGCCCACGTCGCCGGCAAGTTTGACCAACCACTCGATGAAACGTTGCGACTTTTCGGAAACGCTCCCCGCGACGCCCGGTTCAACGACGTCGCAGAGCTCGGCGTACCGCGCCATCGCCGCCGGCAGGTTGAAGCGCAAGACGTGGGGGAGCACCAAGGCGTTGGAAAGGCCGTGCGCGACGTGAAAGATGCCGCCGATCGGGTAAGCCAGGGCATGCACCGCACCCACCGGCGCGTTCGCGAACGCTTGGCCGGCGAGGCTCGCGCCGAGCAGCATGGCCTCGCGCGCCCCACGGTCGGAACCCTGTCGGCAGGCCGTCGCCAAGTTGCCGGCGAGCAACCGGAGCGCCTCCTTGGCGAGGTGATCGGAAAGCGGGTTTTTCTTGATCCGGCTGGTGTAGGCTTCAATCGCGTGGACCATGGCGTCGATGCCGGTCGCCGCCGTCGCCTTCGGCGGAAGTCCCAAGGTCAACTCGGGGTCGAGCACGGCCAAGTCGGCGTACAACACCGGCGAAACGACCCCGTTCTTCGTCGTCTCGCCCGTCGTGATGATCGCGACGGGGGTCACCTCCGAACCCGTGCCGGCGGTCGTCGGCACGAGGACCAACGGCAGGCGCGGGCCGGCGACCTTGCCGACGCCGTACATCTCGGCGAGCGGCTGCTTCGAGCGCGCGAGGACGGCGAGCAGCTTCGCCACGTCCATGGAAGAACCGCCGCCGAAGCCGAGGATGAGCTCGGCACCCACTTCGCGCACGGTGCCAATCGCCCCGAGCACGACGCGCTCCGGAGGATCGGCGACGACGTCGTCGATGACGGAAACGGCAAAGCCGGAGGAACGCAGGCTGTCGAGCGCGGGGGTCAAGGTCCCGCTCTGGTGGAGAAAGGCGTCGGTGACCAAGCAGACCTTCTCCTGCGCAAAGAGGCGTTCCCGCAGGAACGGCCCGAGGCGCCCGGCCAAGCCGAACTCGAAGGCAAGGGAAGGGACCGTCTGAAAAAAGAACGGGTTCATGGGGGGAGTGACGAGATTCCGAAAAAGCGAGGGCGCGCGGGATCAGCGCGCCCGTTACACTGGCACACTCCGGCTATCGCGCAGAGGGAAAACTTGACGACCATGCCAACCAGACCAGACTTGGTCTACCATGAAGACGGTAAACATCCAAGCAGCCAAAACGCACCTTTCCCGGTTGGTCGAGGAGGCGGTCGCCGGCGAAGAGATCGTTTTGGCCAAAGCCGGCAAACCACTCGTCCGGCTAGTTCCCGTCCAAAAGCGGTCCACACCCCGAAAACCCGGCGCTTGGAAAGGTAAGATTACCATCGCTGAAGACTTCGACAAAACGGACGAGGCGGTGCTTCGGCTGTTCGGGCTTGAGGAATGAGCTACCTGTTGGATACCCAAATCCTGCTCTGGTGGTTAGGGGATGATCGACGCTTGGCGCGTGCGGTCCGGTCGGCGATTGCAGACCCCAACCGTCCGGTCTGGCTCAGCGTTGCCTCGGTCTGGGAGATGGAGATCAAAGCGAAATTAGGCAAGCTCCGCGTCCCGGAAAATTTGGAGGAGCAACTTGTGGCCAACGGCATCGCCGTGCTCCCCATTCATTTCCGTCACGCTACGGCACTCAAGTCGCTGCCCGATCTTCACCGCGACCCGTTCGACCGCATGCTGGTTGCGCAGGCCTTAACGGAGGATTTGACGCTAGTTACGGCGGATCCGGTCCTGCACGGCTATCCATGCCGGATGGTTCAGAACGGCTGATCGCGCCGGCACCGCGGGAAAGCCGCTTGACGATCTTGCAGGGGCCATTTCGCGGCCACAGGGCTGCCTTGCCCGGCCTGGGTCCTTCGCGCTTGGCAGATAGCAAAGGTTAAAGGAAGCAAGAGGTGCCCGGTGGAGCCGCCCCGAGATGGACCCGACGAGCGGCAGGCCCGGGGATAAAGCCTTCCTGCGGTTGCCGCACTGCGGGCGCAAACGACTCTGTCAGCCTGAACGTCCACCCCCGTTTCAGCCCGGCATGTTCTCCTTGATTGCAACGACCCATCTTGCAAGCGGCGACACGGTCCGTCACCATCCCAAGCGAACGCCTCCCGTCCCTCGTGCCCGCGCCACCGCGCCCATGGAATCTACACCAAGCCCGGTCCCGTTGTCAGGGGGCAACAGCAACCGCGTCGAAAGGCTGGGAAACCTGGTGCGCAGGAAGGCGGGCCCCTGGAGTCCTCGAGTCCACGAGTTCCTCCAATTTCTGCACGGGGGTGGGTTCTCGCGCGTGCCGACCGCGATCGGCTTCGATGGCGAGGGAAACGAGCTTTTAACTTACCTTGAGGGAGAGGTTGGAAACTACCCCCTTTCGGCTCAGGTCTGCAGCGAAAGCGCGCTCGTGTCCGCGGCGGAAACGCTGCGCCAACTCCACGACGCCAGCACCGGTTTTCTTCCCCAGCGCCTGGACGGATGGATGTTCCCGGCCAGGGAACCCGTCGAGGTCGTCTGCCATGGCGATTACGCACCCTACAACTGCGTCTTCCGGGACGGCCAAGTGGTGGGCGTGATCGATTTTGACGGGGCGCACCCCGGCCCTCGACGATGGGACGTCGCGTACGCGGTCTACCGGTTCGGTCCAATGACCGCGCCGACCAACCGCGACGGGTTCGGCACGCTAAAGCTTGGCACGGTCGGTGATCAATCTCAACGGGTTCGACGTTTTTGTGACGCTTACCGATTAGGCGAGGCGGACCGAGCGGACCTACCCAGCGCGGTGGTTTACCGCCTCGAATCTCTCGTCGACCTCATGCGCCGCGAGGCCCGGTGCGGTCACGCCCCTTTCCAGCGGAGCATCGACGCGGGCCACGATGCGTTGTACGAAAGGGACGCCGACTACGTTCGCGTTCACGCGGATGAGTTCAGGGCCGCACTCACGCGCTGAGCCATCGTCAGGTCGTCAGTGGTCGCCAAAACCGGCGGGCGGTTCCGGCGTGGGCGCGGGCTCCACCAACAGCCCGTGCCGGCGCAGAACCTGCCGCAACTCTTCGATGGGCAACGCCGGCACACGGTGGCCATTGGCACCGGTCATGGTCTCCGCCGCGACCAGGGCGTTGACGATGGCTTCCTCCGTCGCTTCTTCCGTCGCTTCAAACAGGCCATTCATCCGGTCGTTCGGGACCATGGTCAGGCCCGGCATTGCCTCCGGATTGGCCGCGCCAGGGTTGGCCGTGGAAAAGGCGAGGAACAGGTCGCCAGAGCCGTTGCCGGAGACGCTCCCGGTCCGGGCCAAACCGAGCGACGCCCGCCGGGCTAGGCGTTTCAGCTGGTGCGGCAACAACGGCGCATCCGTGGCCACCACGATGATGATGGAACCGGTGTCCTGCGACCAAATGGCCGGTTCGCGCCGCAGTTCGCGACCCACGGGAACTCCGGCGATCGTGAGTTGATGGCGCAAGCCGCAGTTTGCCTGCACCAGCACGCCGACGGTCCAGTTCCCTGCCTCCGCCGACAGACGCCGTGAGGCGGTGCCGGTGCCCCCCTTGAACTCGTAACAGATCATCCCGGTACCGCCGCCGACGTTGCCTTCGGGCACCGGGCCACCCCGGGCGTTGTCCAACGCATGAAACGCGTCGGCGTCGCCGACGTGAAAACCGTTCACGTCGTTCAAGTAACCGTCATAGGTCTCGGCCACCACCGGCAACGACCACCAATAGCCGGTCGCATCCGGCGCGCCGCGCTGGACGCGCCATTTGATGGTCGCATCGCGCACGGCGCCCACGCTGTGGGTGTTGGTGAGCATGACCGGCCCTTCCAAAAACCCCGATTCCTCGACCCAGGCGGTGCCGGTCATCTCGCCGTTGCCGTTCAGGGCGAAGGTGCCGGCAAACACCGGATCATCCAACGAGGCCGCCCCGCGCGGCAGGATGGCCGTGACCCCGGTGCGAACGGGTCCTTCGCCGACGCGCAACGCGCCTTCGCCCGCAATCAGGGTCGTCGTCCCCACGGTAACGCCGCGCACGTCGGTGATCGCGTCGAGGGGTCCCGGGGTGCCCTCGAACGGGATGCCGAGCGCGCGCGCGCGCGCAGTTCGATCCGGTTCCCGGGCCGGTCCCTCCGTGGTGAGGGCAAGGGTAAACAGGGCCGCCAAGACGTTGCTGACCCAAAAGGGCGGCCGGGAAGAAGTGCGAGCAGGCATGACGCCCTCAGTAACTTCGCAAAGGCGGTATCCGTCAACCGGCCTCGGCACCCCTCGCGGGCAGAAACGAGGTGCCACCGCCCTTTGCAAGCTTGCGCCGTCAACCGACCGCCTTTATATGTTCATCTGAACATATTCTCGGCGGCTTGGACGGTCGCCGAGTCTGCCTTGCGCAAACCCGCTCGCGAAAACCACCTCCACGTGTCTGCCTTGCTCGTCACCCCATCCCAACCACGGTCAACCACTCCCCTCGTTGAACGGTGGGAGCGAACCCCACGTGGAGCTCGAGCCGTGCCAATCGCGGCGACCGCGGCGCTGCTACCCAACGACCAAGCCCGGGTACGCTGCTGCACCTTCTTGTGCGAGCGCGCTCCCGGCACATCGTTGCCTGCGCTTTTCCGCGGGTTCGGCTGGCGCGTCGTGCCACTCGGGCATGGCTTCTTCCGCGTCGATGTTCCCGCCCCGCCTCACGGTGCTGCCAACGCTGGCCGGACGGCTCCGGCCATCGCGGAGCGGTTGGACCGTCGGCGGCTTGCCTTGCACACGGCCGGAGACGCCGGCGCTTGGCAGGCACGGGTGTCGGATTGCGTGAAACGTGACCCTGGGCTGTCGCCCGTTCCGTTAGCCCGGGCTTTCCTGCGGGCCGTTTCCGGGGCGGCAAAGGATGAGCGGTTCTGCTCCCGCGGGACCGGCCGCGTTCTTGATGTCGTCATGCCCCAGGTCGAAGGAAGCACCGTTTGCACCGACGGCGCGACGCCGGAAGAGCACCTCTCGGCCGTGCGCGTCTTCTGCGAACGCTTGACAGGTTTTGCTCGCGCCGTGGCTCGGCTGCAATGCGACAAGGGCGCTCCGGGCGCGGTGCGCCTGCTGTCGTTGCAGGTCCGTTTCGGACGGCGACTGCGGGCGAGCGACTTTCGCACCCACCTCCGAAGCTTTGCCGAAAGCACGGACCGCTGGTTCCGGTGGTCGCCACCGGTCCTGATCCGTGGAGGCGTCGCGCAACTGCATGGCTTCGACCGTGCGACGCATCAGGCGACGAGCGTGGAGTTCACCGTCACCGGCTTTCAAGCTTTGTTACCGAGAGAGCAAGCGGCGTGGGCGTTTCACCGCCTGTTTGCCTCGCCCAACATCGCGTCGTTGCCCGAGGGCGAGCTTTTCCTGGCAGGCTCTCCGTTGCGGGACCTACTCGGCGACGTCCTGGCCGAGACCGGCCATTCGTAAGCCGGCCCGACCTGCTTAGGGTGAACGACCGCGCTGCGCGTCCGCCGTCGCAGGTTTCAGAATATAATGACTATAAAAAGCTCGCTTTATTTGCATAGGCTGTTACTGGTGTACATCTTTCATGGAGCACCAACGCCGGAATCGCCTGGGCTTGACCTTTCTCCTGCTCTGTTTGTCGCTCAGCCGGGCGCGTGCTGAACCTGGGTCCGCCAACCTCCCGGCAGCTTGGGATGCAGATTCAAACCACGCAATTGCCTCGGTGGGTGAAGAGGCGAGAAACCTTGAGGTTTCCAAAATGATCCTGCAACTTGTCGCCGCTTGGAATGCGCATAGCCTCAACGGCTACCTGTCGTATTTCTGGGCCTCTCCCAAGCTTGTGGTCGTCGAGGATGGTGAGGTCGCCAGCGGCTGGGATCAACTCCGGGCAAAATACCTTAACGGTTTGCCAGACCCTAGCCTCATGGGTCAATTCGAAGCGCAGCGGACCCAGGTGCAGGTCCTTGAACCTGACCTCGCCTACGTCTTGCTCTGGTGGGACATGCTCATCGGCAGGCAGCTGCAGAAGGTGATCGGCACCTCAACGCTGGTAGTGCGGCATTTTCCAGAGGGTTGGAAAATCGTCGCCGCACACACCCAAAGCTTGGCACTGTAGCCGTTCAACAGGTCACGCGACCTGTCTTGGCGTCTTCCAAGGGATGAAGGCTTCGTGCCTCGGAACCTTCCACGGAATGAATGCGAGCCCTTTCGGAACTTTCCAAGGGATGAAGGCCGTCTGGAAGTCTGTGGCGCCTTGACCGTGCACCGGTCGAAATGCGGCGAGCATTGACCGCCGGGTGTCGCTTTGATCGCTTGGCGCGGAGGCCGGGTAAACTTGGGTGGAGAAGCTCAACGCGATGAGACTAAGGAGTAAGGGTTTCATGACGGCGCGAGTCTACTGCGATGTTTTCCATATATTCCATTAAATTCCGCATTTTTAATTGGGACTCTTCTCACGGCTGCGACCGTTATGGCCGGGTTCGGCAGACAAAGGCTCTCCGGGTGGCGTGGACCTCGCGTCTGCGAACCGACCCGTCTTGCGCTATAGGTGAGCCGGTGGCCTTTCTCCGGTTGCGCTGGCGTCACCCTCTTGCACCTCCCTGGTTTTTCCTGCTGTTCCTCGCCCTCGCCCCGGTGGTGCTGGCGGCGGGACCGCAAGGGTTTGACACCGTGGTGATCGACCCCGGGCACGGGGGTTATGATCCCGGCGGCATCCTGGGCCTGCGGACCCGGCCCATGGAAAAGGAGGCGACGCTCGACGTGGCGTTGCGCTTGGCCAAAGTCCTGCAAGCCCGCGGGCTGCGCGTGATCCTCACCCGACGGCGCGACGAGTACGTGACGTTGGGCGCGCGGGGTGCCGCCGGCGATCGCTTGGGTGGCCGCGCCATTTTCGTCAGCATCCATTTCAACGCAGCCTTGCGCGCCGGCGCGAGCGGGATCGAAACGTACTACTATCGCGGCGACAGCCTCGGCTTGGCGACGCGCGCCCATCGCGAGGTGACCGCCGCCGCCGGCACCGAGGACCGGCGCGTGCACCGGCGCGGCTTTTACGTCATCCGTCGCGCGGCCATTCCGGCAATCCTGTGCGAATGCGGCTTTCTCACCAATCCCGAGGAAGACCGTGCGATCGGCCGTGGCGATTACCGGCAACGCTTGGCTGGGGCCATTGCCGCCGGCATTCTGGCCCAGCGGCGAAGCGGCGACCCGCCTGGACTGCAGGCGCCGCCCTTTGAATCTGGCGTCCGGCGCGTGCCTCGGCACGCGCGCTCGACGCGCACGCACCGTGGCAAGAGCTCCCGCCACCGGCACCGCTGACGGCGGTGGCAGCCGTCCACGCAGCCTCGCGCGAGCGTCGCCCGGTGGGGGGATTTGGGCATCGGCAGGTCCATCTGCTCCGCGCGGCGTTGGGCACACCGACGTTTCCCTGTTTCGGGGCAGCCCGACGGCAGCCAGCGAGTGGCCGACGAACTCGCCTCATTCTCTAAATAATATGGTAAATATGGTCGATGAGGAGGGTGATTCCCTTTTGTTGCCATGTTCACCGAACTTTTCCCAAACTTGCGCCGGGGCGCGCCCGCTCTCCTGTTCCTCTGCTTCGGGCTCTGTGGCCCGTCCTTGCCAGCGCAACCGCGTCCCCAAACGTCACCGCCGTCGCCCGCCGAAGCCGCTTGCATCCAACGCCTCACCAACGAGCTGCGGACCGGTCGCCGGCTGCCACCCGTCTTGGCCGATCGGAGCCTCTGCCACGCCGCCCGTTTGCATGCGCAAGACATGGCCCGCCATGGCTACTTCGGCCACAGCCGCGGCGGTGGCTGGCACGCGGACACGCCGGGTAGCCGCGCGGAGGCGCAAGGTTATCGCTGGGCGGTGATCGAGGAAAACATCTCGTTTGGCCAACCCTCCGTCGCCGGTGCTTTCTCAGGCTGGGTGTCCAGCCACCCGCATTATCGCAACCTCATCAATCCGACGGTGCACGACCTTGGTC
>CAXUNV010000117.1:10631-10859 GCA_964252355.1 uncultured Chthoniobacterales bacterium
GGGGCTCGGCCCAAGACGACCGGACTGGACGGCGGTATTGGGTGCTGATGTTAGGCTCACGAGCCGTCGAGATGGAACCGTCGCCTCAGGCGGGATTTTCGGGGTTCACCCGCCGATTCTGACGGCGTCGGCGCCTGCCACGGTAAGCAGCCTCCCACGTCGTCCTGACCAGCGGGAAAGGACGCTTCGCCTTGCGCCTGATGGGGACGCCCCGCGATGACCCCGCCG
>CAXUNV010000118.1:0-212 GCA_964252355.1 uncultured Chthoniobacterales bacterium
GTCCCATGCGTTGGCTTCTCTCCATTTGCCTTTCTTACCTCTTGGGTTCCATCCCGAGTGGATACTTGATCGCCCGCTCGCAAGGCGTCGACATCCGCAAACACGGCAGCGGCAACATCGGGGCGACGAACGTGCTGCGCGTAATGGGCAAACGCTGGGGTTACCTCGTCTTTGCCTGCGACGCGGCCAAAGGTTTCTTCGCGGTGAAACTC
>CAXUNV010000118.1:248-10839 GCA_964252355.1 uncultured Chthoniobacterales bacterium
GTGCTCGGGGCCGTGGCCTGCATCCTTGGCCACAATTACCCGGTCTGGCTGCGGTTCAAAGGCGGCAAGGGAATCGCGACCTCCGCCGGGGTGATCTTGGGGCTTTTCTCGCCGTTCGTCATCCTCGCCGCCGCCGCCGTCTGGTTCGCCGTCTTTTACTTGGCCCGTTACGTCTCCTTGGCGTCTATCTGCGCCGCGCTGGCCTTGCCGGTCGCCGTCTTTCTCCTGACCGGCAAGGATGAGCGCGGGTTTTCCGTCCGGCTCGGATTCGCCGTCGTCATCTCGGCGCTTGCCGTCTGGCGTCACCGCACCAACATCGCCCGGCTCGCCAACGGTACCGAGTCGCGGTTTTCTCGCCGGTGACGGACTTTTGCTCCGTGCCGACGTCACGGTGGGAAGGGGTCCCTCCATGGCGAAAGTGACCGTGATTGGCGCGGGCGGTTGGGGCACCGCTTTGGCGGCCGCCTTGGGTCGTCACGGCGGCCTGCCGACGCTCTGGTGCCGACGCCCGGATCTGGCGGCGACGTTGCGCCGGGACCGCGTCAATCCCACGTACCTGCCCGACGTTTTCCTGCCCGAAGCGGTGAGGGTGACGGACGACCGGCGGGAAGCGGTGGCCGGCGCGGAAACGGTCGTCTGGGCGGTGCCGTCGGCCAAGCTCCGCGCGGTAGCCGCCGGATTCGCCGCCGTCGCGGAGTTCGCGCCGGCGGTGCGCTTCGTCTCCGCCGTCAAAGGCCTGGAGATCGGCTCCGACCTGCGGATGAGCCAGTTGCTTCGCGAAGTCTTTCCCGAGCAGTCCACCGTCGTGCTTTCCGGGCCCAACCACGCGGAAGAGGTCAGCCGGGGTATCCCCAGCGCGAGCGTGCTGGCGGGGCCGCCGGAGTTGGCCGGGGAGCTCCAAGGCCTCTTCTCTTCACCCGTTTTCCGGCTCTACACGACTTCCGACGGGCTGGGCGTGGAGTTGGGAGGAGCGCTCAAAAACGTCTTCGCCTTGGCGGCCGGCATGAGTGATGGCCTCGGTTTTGGCGACAATTCCAAAGCGGCCTTGGTCACGCGGGCCTTGGCCGAGATGGTTCGGCTCGGTACGGCTTTAAACGGTCGCCGCGAGACCTTTTACGGGCTCAGCGGCACCGGCGACTTGATGGTCACGGCATTTAGCCGTCACAGCCGCAACCGCCGCGTCGGGGAACGCTTGGCTCAGGGAGAAACCTTGGCCGCGATCACGGAAGGCACCGCGACCGTGGCCGAAGGCGTGACGACGGCGCGGGCCGCTTGGCACCTGGCGCAACGCCACGGCGTGGACGCTCCCATCACCGAGGCCGTGCACGCCGTGCTCTATGAAGGGGAACCGGTGGCGGATGCGTTGCGGCGGTTGTTGGCCCGCGGCTTGCGTTCGGAGGAGGAGTGAGGGGAGAAAGTTGCGGGTCTCTGGTCTCTGGTTAGGGAGTTTTGGTGCGACGTCCGACGTTTGCGGCTTGGCGTTTGGCGTTGGCCTTGGGAGGGCCGGTGCTCCGCACCCGCCGACAGATTCGGCTGGGCCGGTCTCGCGATGGTGCGTGTCGGAGCCGGCGGGTAAAGTTGACAAGCCGTTCGGTTGCGACCATCCCACCTCGTGAGGACGTTGACCGTGGCCGAGAAGGCGCGCCTTTCGGGAATCATCGAGGGCGTGCGTCGGGGCGGCACGTTTGCCACCCGGGCGGGTTTTTAAATGGCTTCCGAGGAACTGCTGGCCGGTGACTGAACGGCATGACCTACCTCGATGACGCGCACGCCTTGCCGCTTGCGTTGTTGAATCAAGACCGGCCGAGTTGGCGTCTTCGTCATTGCTTGAACCCCTGGTTTCTGGGACAGTCTGCTCGGCGCGTACCGAGCCTACGGTTTGACCCTCCTCTGGTGAAGGGTAACGCAAACGCAGGAGGTGTTTTGAAAGAGAAACTTGGTCAGCCCATCATGCTGTTTCGGACCCTGGAGGATTTCGAGCGCTGGCTCTCCTCGCAACCGCCCGCCGCGGGCGGGGTCTGGCTCAGATTCGCAAAAAAGGGAGCACCCCTGGTCACGTTGTCAAAACAGGCGGCGATTGACGCCGCGCTTTGCCATGGGTGGATCGATGGACAGCTCCAAACGTTCGACGCCGAGAGTTGGCTGATTCGTTTCACGCCGCGAAACGCCCGAAGCAAGTGGTCGCAGGTCAACCGTGACCGGGCCCAGGTGTTGGTGGGGGAGGGCAGGATGCGGGCCGCTGGCCTTGCACAAATCCAGCGCGCGCAAGCGGATGGCCGTTGGGAGGCCGCCTACGCACCGCAAAGCCGGGGCGTGGTGCCACCGGACCTGCAGGCGGCGCTCGACGGCAACCCGACCGCCAAGGCGTTCTTCGCGACCCTTGATGCCGCCAACCGTTACGCGATCACTTACCGCGTGCAGGACGCCAAGAAGCCGGAAACGCGCGCCGCGCGCATCCGCAAGTACGTCGGGATGTTGGCGCGCGGTGCAACCATCCACCCAAAGCCGAGGGGCGTCAGCTGACGGGCCGGCGCTCGCATCGACCGCCACGCCACCACAACCCTCTCGGCTTCCACCATGCGCCTATTGCCCCCGCCCTCGGTCCCGGACCGCCCGTACCGTTTTCATCCTGCTTGGGCCGTCGCCGCTGCCACCTTCCTCGTTTTGGTCCTGGCCGCCGCGGTGCGTTCCGCGCCGAGCGTGCTCATCATTCCGTTGGAACAAGAGTTCGGGTGGTCACGTGCGGCCATCTCGGGCGCGGTCTCCCTTAACATCCTCTTGTACGGCCTCGCCGGGCCATTCGCCGCGGGTTTGATGGCGCGGTACGGGCTGCGCCGCGTCGTGTTGACGGCGTTGGCGGCGCTCATCGGTGCCTGCTTGCTCGCGGCCCACATCTCGCGGCTTTGGCAATTGGTCCTGGTCTGGGGCGTGTTGGCAGGCACCGGCACGGGCGTCACCGCCCTGGTGCTTGGCGCCACGGTGGTCCACCGCTGGTTTGATCGCTACCGAGGCACGGTCTTGGGCGTGCTCACCGCCAGCACTGCCACCGGCCAACTCTTGTTCTTGCCGTGGCTTGCCGGCATCGTGGGACGTGCCGGGTGGCGTCAGGCGACCTTCACCCTGGCCGTCGCACTGGCGCTGGTGGTGCCCGTCGTCGCGGTCTTTTTGCGAAGCTCACCCCGGGACCTCGGGGTCGAACCCTACGGAGCCAAGGCCGGTGCCGCCGACCCGGGAACAGACAAATCGCGCAACCCTTTCGCGGACGTGTGGACGGCGTTGTTGGACGGCTGCCGTTCCAAGCCCTTTTGGTTGCTGGCCGGCAGTTTCTTCGTCTGCGGCGCAAGCACCAATGGTCTGATTGGCACCCACCTCATCCCGGCGTGCGTCGACCATGGGATGCCGGAGGTGCGAGCCGCGGGTCTACTGGCGCTCATGGGAGTGTGCGACCTCGTCGGCACCACCGTCTCCGGGTGGTTGTCCGACCGGTTGCCGGGCCAGTGGCTGCTTTTCGCCTACTACGGGTTGCGCGGGCTCTCGCTGATGGCCTTGCCCGGGCTTTTTGATCCCACGGCGGGTCGACTCCCGTTCTTCGCGGTGTTTTATGGCTTGGATTGGATCGCCACGGTACCACCGACGGTCGCCCTCACGGCCCGCTATTTCGGACGCGAACGCGTCGGCGTGATGTTTGGCTGGATTGCGGCGTTCCACCAGCTGGGTGCCGCCGTCGAGGCTTCATTCGCCGGGGCGCTGCGCACGGCGCAGGGGACCTACGACGTCGCCTTCTTCGTCTCGGGTTGGTTGTGCGTCGTGACGGCGGTGGCGGTGCTAAGCCTCGGGCGCAAGGGTTGGGCTCACGGTGGTGCACCCGCCACCGCGGACGGCACCCCTTTTGGGGCGGATGCCGCGGCGTGAGGCGGACGACCTGTGCCTGCGCTGGGGCGTTAACCCCCAGGCGGCTAAGGCGGGCGGCCACCAAGGTGGACAGCCGCCGACTGGAGGGTGCCGGTGCCGAATGACGGTGAAGGCGTCCTGGTATGGTTTGCCGCCCGGCTTAGACCAGCCTGCAGGCTTTCCCGGGCGACGGCGGCCCGGTTGAGCAGGCTGGGCCTTCGCCCCACCACAGGCAAGAAGGCCGCCTTTCCCGGCCCGCCCGGGTTTGCGACTACTTGCCACCGGCGATCTGTGGAGGTGCGCAGCGCCGGTTAAACGACTTTAGCGAGAAAATTCTCGCCTTCCCAACGGTCGCCTTCCGGCCAATGGAAGGTCCATTCGACCGGTGTTCCCGACGGCAACCCCTTCGTGGGCAGGTCGAAGAAGTGCATCCCGCCGAGACCGGCGGGTTCGGCATCGACGTCCTTGGAGTTGGCCCACCCGTCGGCCGTCCAACGCGCCGTGCCTGGGGATTGCACGATCAGACGCAGGGTGCGACCGGCCGGCACGCACCGGGTGCGGTGACGGAACGTCCAGATCTCGTAGTCGCTGTCGCGCTTGCCGCCGGTGACGTAACGCTCGAAGGCCGGTTCGATGCGGTCGAACACCCGCCCGTCTCGACGGGACCTGACCAAGGAAAGGTATTCCGCGTGGCTCCAGCAGAGCGGCATGGCGGAACCGCTGGGGCGTCCGCGCAACTGGTGCTGCTCAGGGATGTCGTCGGCATCCCAGAGTTGTTCGGGGAGCATGCCGCTCTCGTTGGCAAAGTTCTCGATGGCTTTGATGAAGGGCAGGGGGTCGCCTCCGGCGGCGAGTTCGTAATGCCCGCGTTCGCCGGTGAGGATGGGCCAGCAGCGGCCTTCGCCGGTGCCGTCGTAAGCGCTGCCGTCGGGTTTTTGACCGTAGCCATCGAAAGGGTAGCGCCGCCAACAGGGGCCACCGGGCAGGTCGCGTTTAAGCAGGGCGTCCATCACCTGCACCGAATCTTTGACGATCGGGTCATCTGCC
Source organism: uncultured Chthoniobacterales bacterium (assembly GCA_964252355.1). GTDB lineage: Bacteria > Verrucomicrobiota > Verrucomicrobiia > Chthoniobacterales > JAFAMB01 > CAXUNV01. The sequence continues at coordinate 5,187 of CAXUNV010000118.1, forward strand.
GGCCGGATCCCCAGGCGCACGAAGTGGAGGAAATCGCCGGAGACGAGATTTCGCGCCGGGTGGGTGCCGGCGCCGTTGCCGAGCGTCACCTCCAGGGTGTTCGGGTCGGGGTGCGGATCGGGCTGGAGTGGGTCGGCGGGGGTGATGCGCACGTAATGGCGAGGCTTGCCGGGGAGGGTTTCGCCGCGGTCGGTCACGCACCAGTCTTCCACGTGGGAGTTAAGCCAATCGGCATACGCCAACACGAAATCGCCTGGTTTGTTATGGTCGTGGGCACGGCCCAGGTCGGCGGCGGCGCAAAGCGCGGCGATGATGGTGGCAAGGGTGGAAGGCGAGTAGCCGGCGTTTTCCTCCCAGCGTTCCTGCGCGGTCACCGGTCCGGCCGCAATCAAGTAGGCGCAGGCCCGCTGCAGTACGGCGCGGAACCGGGCGCGGTCGAAGTCCTCCGGTGCGGTCCGCCAGAGGCGCCACCCGAGCAGGAGTGGCGCGGCCATCTCATCGAGCTGAATGCCTTGCCAGTAGGGCGTCCCGTCAATCCATGAATTTTGCGGAAAGGAGCCATCCGGTTTTTGGATGCAGGTCAGCCACATGAGGGCGCGCAAGGGGGTGGCGAGTTCGTCGCAGGCCAGCAAGGCGCTGGCGCTCTGGACGAGGTCGCGAGTCCAAACTAAATGGTAACCTCCGGCGTCCGTGTCGCTCTTGGCCTCGCCCCATGGTGTGGAAAGGGAGGCGACCATGGCGCCCTGAAAATTCTTGTCTTCGTGGGCCAGCAAAACGCAGTGGCTCAGGCGATACATCGAGCCGTCGTCCCCGGTGTGTGCGGCGATGCTCTGCTCGTGTTCGGGATCGAGCGCCGAGCGTTGCCACTGATCCACGTAGGTGGCGCGGTGCGCTTCGAAGGGGGTGGCGAAGGCCTGGAAAAGCTTGGCGGCCGCGGAAACGGCGCTGTCACCGAACGAGACGCCGAGCATGAACTCCGCGCCGTGCCCACCGTCGGCGGACGGGGCGCCGGGAACGGCCGGATCGCCGGTGCCGGTGAGGTCTATTTCGCCAGTGAGCGCGACGCTACCCGGACCGGCGTGGCGGTATTGCCAGTCCATCTGGAAATTGCCTTTGCGCAGGTCCTGCCACCCGTCCGACGCTCCGATGTGGCCGACGGAGCGCCGCGAGAAGCCGCGGTCGCACCCGAAAACGAGGTGGGCATCCCCGCGTGACGCGTGCAACGAGGTACGTTCGCCCAGGTCCATCCAGTCGGCGACGTTCTCAGTGCCGCGGCCATCCAGGTGTGGCGCCAACAATGCGTAGAGCCGCAGCTTGCCACGCAAGGTTTCGTCGGCGATCTCGAGCCGGGTGTGGAGGAGCAGGATGGAGGAGTGTGGGTCGGTCAGGACGTGTTTGATCAGCCGGTACCGGCCGTTCGGTTCGGTGTTGGTCAGCCGGTAGAGGAGGGTGCCCTTTTCCGGCATTTCCACGGAATGATGGAGGTCGTTCTTCTCCTCGTGACAGAAGGTTTCGCCGTCGGTGATGAGGAATTGGAGGTCGCTGGTGTCCGGGGTGTCAACGGTGGGGCAGTAGACTTCGCTGACGACGCCGCGCGCGAGGGTGAACCAGACGCGGCAGCCGGTGTGGTAGGCGGTACCGATGCCGTCCTTGGAAGCCGGGCTGCCCAGCGGTTGGAGTCCGGGAAAGCCGGGGGCGGTGTCAGCGGAGGTCTCTTGCATAGGGAAGTGGTGGATGGCTCAACCGTTCCAACGGACTGCTCAGCGTCAAGGCAGACGCCGACGTTACGCTATTCGGTCCTCCGAATCTTATCGGCAGAAAGGAGGATGCGGATGATTTCGTCCGCCGTCTCCGGGCGTTTGAGCGTGCCGACGTGGCCGCCCGGCACGATGCGTTCGCTGGCGGCTTGCGGCAGGTGCGCGCTGGCGTAAGGCACGACCCCGTCGCTGGATCGTTCCCGTGGGCCGCCGCGGCCCCGGTCGCCGAGGATTGAGTGCAGCCGCACGCCGGGCCGGATGCGCGCGTCGTTCACGGCAACGATGAGCGGATCGCGTGGGGAGAGCGACGTCAGGCTGGAAGCGCGCTTAGATGTGCCGGGTGCGACCAAGACGGCGCGATTGCGGGAGATGATGTCTTGAACGCGGGTGCGGACTGCGGCGGGTATGCGGACCAACCATCGTCCAATGGTGCCAAGGACCCCGTTGGCCAACTTGCTGCCGTGGTGCGGCGTGGCGATGAAGACGACTTGAGCGACGTCCGGGCTGGCGCGGTAGTAAAACCCGCGCCGCACCAAGTCGCGCTGCTCGTTGGTGAGCCGCAGGTTGTCTAGTGGCGGCTTGAAAAAGTGATGGTAGTAGCGGTCCCCTCCGTCGGAAACCATCAACCGGCAGAGTAAACCGCCCATGGAATGGCCAACCAACACGGCACGATGCAGCGCGGGATGGCTGCCCTGTGGGTCGAGTTGGTGGATGATTAAGGCTAAGTCCTCGCGCAACAGCATGGCCGAGTACGGCACCGACAGGCTGGTTGGATAGTAGAAGAACCAGACTTGGTACCGGCGACGTAATCCGGGCACGCCGTCAAAGGCGTTTTGCAGGTCATGGAAGTCGGTGGGATCGGACAGCAAGCCGTGCACCAGCACCACCGGCGTCTTGTCGGGGGTGGCCTTTGCGGTCAGGTAGAGGCCCGTGGACGAAAAATCGGTGGTGCGAGCCAGAAAACCGCGCAGCCCGCGTCGTTGCGGCCCGAAGTGAGCGAAGGCGACGGCGACCGGGGTCGTGTAATCGGCCGCCAGCCGTTGTTCCCGTCCCGCTTGGCCGCGGACACGCTCGGCGACATGCGGATCATAAAGTTCCAAGGCGAGAGAACGCCCGCCGTTTCTGGCGGCAGGACCGAGCACTGGCACGGCCGTGACTGACCAAGTGATCCCGCCGACCGGTCGGACGCCAGTTGGTCCTGGCACGCTGACGGGAGTAAAAGGTCGCAAGGTGGCCACCAAAGGGACGCCTTCGCCAGGCGTGCGGTTCACTCGCAGCCGGCCCGCGACCGCAAAGTGGTTCACCGGCTCGAGGCTCGCAAACTGGGAAGGGTCGACGCCGCCCGGGCTGGCCCGGTCCCACCGACGTTTCGAGCGCGTGTTCAGGGGCGGCCAGCAGCGTGGGCGCGTAGAGCTCGAGCAGGCGCGCGGCGGCCAGGCGGCGAGACTCCAGGCGGGTGGAAGGGGCGTTTGCTGGAGACTCCACCGTCTCGGGCGTGGCCTCCAGCGCGCGTAGGCAAGTGGCGGCCGACGGAGCGTGGCGCGCTGGGCGGACCCTTCGGACGGCCAAGTCGCGCGCGCGACCGTCCGTGCCCACCGTCAAACAAAGGACGGCTGCAACGCGGAGAAAAGTCGGTGTTCTCATGACGAAACGGCGTCGCGGGAAGCTTCAGAACCGACGAATAAACTGTGTTCAACCGAATGTGAACGCCGAAAAACACGGATCCCGCGCTGCGCCACGCGCCACGCCATGGCATGCCGGGTTTATCCTTGAAGCGGCTCCGGCGGGCGTCCTTGGCCTTCTGCTTTGCCCTTTGGCCTTCTGCTTCGTCCTTTGGCCTGCGCGGCAGCGCCCGAGCACCGGCCCTCCCGGTTTTGTGATTTGCCATTTGTCATCCGTCATTCCTCTTCCAGCGCTGGTGCAGCACCTTGAACGCCCCGCCAGCTCCCGCGACGTCGGCCACGAAAGCAGACGCTCCCGTCGCCCGCCGGTCCGGAGCGAACCGGGCGAGAAATTCAGCTTGGGTGCCGTACCAGACCTCCTCGCCGCCAAGTGCGATGCCCCACCGCCGGAGGTCGTCGAAGGAGACGTCGGCCGTCAAATCCTGCGCGCCGGGTTGCAGGTAGATCTCCAAACCTTCACGCCGTCGGTGGGAGGCGTAGGCGCGCACGGTGCCGCCCAGTCGTCGCGCGTAGATCTCCGGCACCGACCCGCCGTAGTCGACCGTCAACAGCGCCCCGGTCCGCAGCGCGTCGACGGCGCCGGCCTGCCAGTGGCGGTACGCTTCGTGAACCTCCACCCGCTGACCCGCCGGCGCGAACCAAGCCAAAGCACCCGCGTCCGGGAGGTCCGCCGCGGGACCAAGTTCCTCCCGCCACCGGCCGTCCTTCAGGCAGAAGTGGAGCTCCGACCAACCTGACGCGATCCGTTCGAACCGGCGGCACGGGAAGGCGTCGACGAATTCGTTCGAGAAGAGCAGGGCACGTCCTCCGGCCGCGTGGAGGGCGTCGCGCACGTCCGCGTGCCACTGGACCCGGCGTGACGGCAATCGTTGGCGCTGTCGCGCACGCAACCCCTCCGACACCTCCACCAAATGGTAGCGGACACCCCAACCGGTCCGGCGCAGGAGGCCACGCGCGAGCGAACCGTCCCCGCCGCCCAGTTCGATGAGGTGCAGTGGCCGTAGGCCGAGCGTTTTCGCCTCCGCCTGCGCCCATGCCGCGATGGCCCGGCCCAGACGTTCGTTGAGCGTCGCGGAGGTGCTGAAATCCCCCTGGGCACCGACCGTCTGCACCTGACGCCGGTAATACCCGTGGTCGGGATCGTACAAGGCGAGTTCCATGAAACGGTCGAACCGAAAACATCCGCCCTCCGCCGCGGCCCGCTCGGCCAACCAGCTCGCCATGTTCCCTCAGGAGAGCAGGTCCGGACGGAAATCGTCGGCCGGCGTCAGTGACGCCACGAACGCGACGAGCAACGCCACGCAACGGTCGACGTCGGCCAAGTCCACCATCTCCACCGTGGAATGCATGTACCGCAGCGGGATGGAAACCAACGCGCTGGGAATGCCGTTCCCGATGGTGAAAACCTGGTCCGTGTCGGTCCCGGTCGTCCGCGAAGATGCTTCGTGTTGCACGGGTACCCCGGCCGTCACCCCCGCTTCCAACAAGCGCCGCACGACTTCCGGGTGGTTGGCGGTGCCGTGGGTCACCGTTGGACCCGCGCCCAGTTTGACGGCACCGTGCCGGTTCCGGTCGACGCCCGGCGAATCGGTGGCGTGCGTCACGTCGAGCACGATCGCCAAGTCGGGCTTCAGGCGGTGCGCCGTCATGCGCACGCCGTGGCCGCCGAGTTCCTCCTGCACGGAGTTCACGGCCAGCACGGTGGCTTCCGTGCGACCTTCCCTGGCGCGGAGTTCGGCCAAGACCCGGCTCAAGATGAAGCCGCCGATCCGGTTGTCGATGGCACGGCCGATGAGGCGGTTGCCGGGCATTTCTTCGGCCCCGTCGCAGTACACCAAAGGCGACCCGACGCGCACGCCGCGTTCCAGCACTTCCGTGCGGGACCGGGCCCCCACGTCGATGAAAAGTTCATGTACCTGCGGCGCCTTGTCGCCGTCGACGTCCCGCAAATGGACGGCCGTGTTCCCCACCACACCGAGCACGGGCCCGCGGTCGCCGAAGAGCCGGACGCGCTTGCCGCGGGCGATGGCCCGATCGCTGCCGCCGGTGCGCACCACATGAATAAAACCATCCTCAGTAATGTTTTGCACCATGAACCCAATCTCGTCGGCGTGCGCTTCGAGCATGACCAAAGGATGTTCCCGTTGGCCACGCCGGATTGCCCAACCGTTGCCGTAAGCGTCGTGGTCAACCTCATCGGCGACGCTACGCAGG
>CAXUNV010000119.1:0-10837 GCA_964252355.1 uncultured Chthoniobacterales bacterium
GGTATCCATTGCCCCAGTTGCATCGGTTGTACCAATCCAGGCCGAGGAAAGTCGGCAGCGCCACGCCTCCGGCAACTGCGGCCTGAGCCATCTCCCGTTGATGGAAGCTGCGCCATTGCTGCTGGCGGTGCAGCTCCTTCGACGTTGCCCTCCTGCTATGGAGGCAATTCGTACCATTGGTACAATTTCCGCTTTCCCCTTCCCACCCGCAGCCATTGCGGTAAACTGCGCCGGATGGGTGCGCCGCGTTTTACCCTGGCCGAGATCCGCAAAGCGACGGTGGGCGAGAAGACGCTCGGGGATGTCTTGGGCCAGATCGAAGCGCGGCACCAAAAGCAGACTCGGGACGGCAAGCCATACCTGGAGATGCAGCTGCGGGACGGCACCGGCCTTTTCACGTTCCGCGTCTGGCAAGACCACGAGAGTTATGGGTTTTTGCTGCAGGCGCCCATCGGCCTGTTCGTCGGGTTGACCGGCGAATTCAGCGTCAGTCCGCAGTACGGTTTGGAGATTCGGAATTACGTGACCCGAAGCCTGCCCCCGGCGGAAATCGCCGAAGTGTTGGAAGGCCCGGCGGTGCTGCGCGAGAAACAAGCCGCTGACTACCAGGAAATCGAACGCAGCGTCGCGGGCCTGCGCGACCCGCGGTTGCGGCGTCTCGGCGAGCTTTTCCTGGCGGAGCACGGCGAACGGTTCCGCCGCACGGCCGGCGCCCGGTACTATCACCACGCCCGGCGCGGTGGACTCGTGGAGCACGTCGGCCAGATGGTGCGTGCGGCCAAAGCCTTGGCCGCGATTTACCCGACACTGAACGTCGACCTACTCGTTTGCGGCGTGCTGTTTCACGATTGCGGGAAGATGTGGGAAAACTGCTTCCCGAAGGAGGGTTTGACCATGGCGCACGACACCCGGGGCGAACTGCTGGGGCACATCGCGATCGGCATCGAGGTCGTGAACCGACTCTGGAACCGGGTACGGTCCGGCGATGATTTCGCCCGGTGGCGCGGGCTGACGCCCGACTCGGAAGCCGTTCACCTGCACCTCATTCACCTGGTGGCTTCGCACCACGGAGAAAAAGCGTTCGGTTCACCGGTGGAACCAAAGACGCCGGAGGCGATGGTCTTGCACTTCATCGACAACTTGGACGCCAAATTCGAGACGTTCGCCGCCGCGTACGAGCACGGGCCGCGCCTGACGGAAGAGATCATCGAGCGCGTCCGGCCGTCGCCGACGAACATGGTGCTGCCGTTAGCACGCGTCGTCATGCAACCGCTCTTGATTGAACGTCCGGAAGAGCCGTTTCCCCGCGGGCCGGAACCGTTCGATTTGCCTTTTGACCTTCCGGCGGCGTGAAGTGCCTCCACGTTGCGCGTTATGCCTTTTAAGGAAGCGCAGCGCGGGCGTCCCGCCCGTCATCGCCGGTGCCGTGAACGGCAGGCAGACGGGTTCGGACCGGGGCAAAGGTTGTGGTTGCCTGTCCGGTGACGGGCGGGACGCCCGCGCTCCCTTCGACACGGCGGCGTGGCCGGTTAACGGCGGGGCGCCCGTGCTCCCCTTCTCTTCGCGCCGCCTTACCAAATGTCCCGTCGAACCCGCCGCGTGTATCGGCCCGTCCGGTTTCTCACGGCTCCATTAATGCCGTGAGTCACCTCTGGTGGACGGACCAACGCCCTTCATCTGACTGCTCGCGAGCGGGTCGACGGAACCAGTCTCTCGACTTACGCCGTCAGTTAAACCGATCGACCCGGCTTTAGGCAATCCCCGGCTGCAGTTTTCTTTCGGGAACCGTCACGGCCTCCCGACGCGTGCCGGCTTGGCGGCCATGGTTCATCGCCAAGAGCATATAGATCGACGGAACCACGAACAGCGTGAAGATCGTGCCGATGATCATGCCCGAGACGAGCACCAAGCCGATGCTGTTGCGGGCACCTGCCCCGGGTCCGTGCGCCAGGACGAGCGGGAAGTGCCCGACGACGGTCGCCACCGACGTCATCAGGATCGGGCGCAGCCGCGTGCTGGCGGCGTCTACCAAGGCTTCCGCCTTGGTTAGTCCTTCCCGCTGACGTTTGTTGGCGAATTCGACGATGAGGATGCCGTTCTTGGCGACCAACCCTACCAAGGTGATCAGGCCCACCTGACTGTAGATGTTGTACGACGTGAAACCGAGGAAACAAAACGCGAGCGCGCCGGCCAGCGCCAAGGGCACCGAACCGAGCAGGATGATCAGCGGGTCGCGGAAGCTCTCAAATTGGGCGGCCAACACCAGGTAGATCAGCACGACCGCAAGCAGGAAGGTCGTCATGAAAGAGTTCCCCTCGTGACGCAACTGACGAGACGACCCCGCGTAGTCGATGCTGTAGCCGTTGGGCAAGATCTTGGCTGCCTCCGTTTCCAACACCTTCAACGCCTGATCTTCAAACCCGGCCTGCACGGCACCTTGAATTTTGACGGAATTAAGTTGGTTGAAGCGATTGAGCGACCGCGGCTGCACCTCGTTCTTCAACGTGGCGAACGTGGAGAGCTGGACCAGCTGCCCGTTCGGCCCGCTGACGTAGACGTCCTTCAATTGGTCCGGGGTCAGGCGGTCCACCCGCTTCACTTGCGGGATGACCTTGTAACTGCGGCCCTCGATGCTGAAGCGGTTGACGTAGTTGCCGCCCAGCAACCACGCCAAGTCGCCGCCCACGTTCTGCAGGTTGAGTCCCATCGACGCCACCTTCTCCCGGTCGAAGACGACCCGGGTCTGCGGCTCGTCGATCTTGAGGTCGCTGTCCGCAAAGAAGAACTTTTTGCTGTCGATCGCAGCCTTCAACAAGCGGTTGGCGAAATCGAGCAACTCCCGTGGTTCTGCCGTCGAGGCGATGACGAACTCCACGGGGAAATTGGAGCCACCGGGCAACGGCTGCGGCGTGGTGGCGATGACGCGCACGCCCGGGATCACGGCGAGTTTTTTACTAACGTCCGGCATCACCTGCTCCATCGTGCGCGACCGCTGGTCCCACGGTTTGCCGACCATGCCGGAAAAGCCGTACCCTTGACTACCTGGCACGATGACTTGGAAGGTCTGCGCGGTTTCCGGAAAACTTTTGAACACCGAATTCACCTCTTTAGAAAAGAGGACGTTCTGATCGAGGGTCGAGTTGGGCGCGGATTGGACCAACCCGAAGATGATGCCTTGGTCCTCGTGCGGCGCGAGCTCACGCTCGGAGAGCATGAAGAATGGCACGATGCAAAGCATCACCAAGACGGCCACGGCCACGATCACGCCACGCACGCCCAGGCTCGCGCGCAAGATCCTCGCGTAGCCGCGGCGCAGGGCGTCAAACCGGCGGTTGATGAAGCCGGCGAGGCCCAACTCCTTCCCTTCCGCGTTCCGGCGCTTGCTGCGCAAGAGGCGCGAGCTCATCATCGGCGAGAGCGTCAACGCCACGAAACCGGACACCACGACCGCGCCGGCCAAGGTGAAGGCAAACTCGCGGAAGAGTGCGCCGGTCAACCCGCCTTGGATCCCGATGGGCGCATAGACCGCCGCGAGCGTGATGGTCATGGCGATGATGGGGCCGAACAGTTCCCGGGCCCCTTCGATCGCGGCCTCGTAAGGCCGGTGCCCCTCCTCGATCAGGCGCTCCACGTTTTCCACCACCACAATGGCGTCGTCGACGACCAAACCGACCGCGAGCACGATGGCCAACAACGTCAGCAGGTTGAGGGTGAATCCGAAAGCCAGCATCAAAAAGAGCGCGCCGATGAGCGACAGCGGGATTGCCACGACCGGAATCAGAACCGTCCGGAACGAACCCATGAAGAGGAAGATCACACAGATGACGATCAGGATGGTTTCCGTCAGCGTCTTGGTGACTTCCTGCAGCGCGCTTTGGATGTATTCGGTCGAATCGTACGGCACGCCTAACTTCATGCCGACCGGCAGTTGCCGCTCGATGTCGGGCAGGACCGCGCGCACCCCTTTGATCACGTCCAGGGTGTTGGCCGTGGGCAACACGAAGACGCCCATGAACGTCGCGGTGCTACCCGAAAAGCGGACGTCGGATTCGTAGTTCTCCGCGCCCAACTCCACGTCGGCCACATCGCGCAGGCGCACGATGGCGTTGCCTGACTGCTTGATGACCAACTGCCGGAATTCTTCGGCGCTGCGCAGGTCGGTGTTGGCTTTGAGGTTGACCGCCACCATGGAGCCTTTGGTCGACCCGATGGCCGAAAGGTAGTTGTTTTCACCCAAACGCTTTTGGATGTCGGTCGGGGCAATGTCCAACGCGGCCATGCGGTCCGGCTTCAGCCAGATGCGCATGGCGAATTTGCGTTCGCCTAAGATCTCGGCTTGTTGGACGCCGTTGACGGCGGCCAGCTTGGGTTGCACGACGCGCGCCAGGTAGTCGCTGATCTGGTTGCGGTCAAGATCGTTGCTGTAAAAGCTCAGGTACATCGACGCGAACTGGTTGTCGGTCGACGTGATGTCGATGGTGGGAAGTTCCGCCTCGGGCGGCAGGTCGTTGCGCACCTGGTTGACCTTCGCCTGCACCTGGGTCAACGCTTTGAAAGGATCATAGTTGATCTTCAGTTGGACCGAGATGGTGCTGAGCCCCTGGGCGCTCTGCGATTCCATGTAGTCGATGCCGTCCACCGCGGCGATCGCCTGTTCCAGCGGCGTCGTGACGAAGCCCTGGACCAGATCAGCATCGGCGCCGACGTACACCGTCTTGACGGTGATGACCGAGATGTCGCTGCGGGGGTACTGGCGCACGCTCAAGGTGCGCCAGGCTTGGTAGCCGGCAATCAGGATGATGAGGTTGACGACCGTGGCGACGACGGGGCGCTTGATGAACAGGTCGGTGAATTTCATGCGAGACCTCTCTGGCGTCGAAGGACGGGTTAGCTGTCCGCGGGCGTCGGGTTCAGTTCGTTCTCGGGTTGAACCGAATTGTTGACCACCACCGCCCCGCCGTCCCGCAGACGGAAAAGGCCGGCCGTCACGATCTCTTCGCCGCCGTTCAGTCCCGACAGCACCTCCACGCGGTCACCCTGGCTTTCGCCCAGGCGCACCGGCTGCCGGTGGACCGCCTTGCCCGGCGGTTTGCCGTCTTTGCCAGGAGCGTCCGTCAGGACGAAGACCGCCGTCCCCTGCGGGCTATAGTCGACGGCGGAGGCAGGAACCGAAAGCGCGTCGCGCGCGGCCGCGAGTTCTATCGCCACGTTGACGAACACCCCCGGCCTCAGCAATTCGGCGTCGTTGGCGATGGTCGCCTGCACCTGCACGTTGCGCCGTTCAGGGTCCACCTGCGAATTGATGGCCGTCACCTGCCCCGTGAACTCCCGGTCTGGAAAGCTTTCCGTGCGCACGCTGACCTTTTGGCCGGGATGGACCGAGGCGAGCAGCCGCTGTGGCACGTAGAGGTTCACGTAAGTCGGGTTGAAGGAATGGAACGCGACGACCGATTGTCCCACCTTCAGGTATTGCCCAAGGTCGACGAGGCGGATCCCTGCGACGCCGTCGAACGGGGCGCGGATCGTCTTCTTGTCGATGGTGGCTTTGTAGAGCTGCACGTTCGCCTCCATCTGCCGGGCGTCGGCCTCGGCCGCATCAGACTCGGATTTCGAAATGGTGTGCTTGGCCAGGAGGTCGCGGTCCCGGCCGAGGGTGAGCAGCGCAAGGTCACGGCGCGCCTCGGCCTGCGCCAATTGCGCCTTTTCCTGACCGGCATCTAACTCGACCAGAACTTCGCCGCGTCGCAGGTGCGTGCCGGATTGGAAGTTGATCTTGGAGACGATCCCTTCCAATTCGTTGCTCAACATCACCCCGTTGATCGGCGCCACGTTGCCAACGGCACGAAAGCCAGATTCCCAAGTGCCACGCCGCACTACCAGCGTGGTGACCGCCGACGGCGGCGGGGCGAAGGCGCCGGACTGCGCCAGTTTGATGAAGCCGAGGATCTGGGTGTATTTGTAGTAGCCCAGGCCGGCAATGATCGCCAGGGTGAACGGGATCAGCACCAGAGCCGCCACGACGTTTCGCAGGATCGGCCTTTTCTTCTTCGGGACGACGTGCACGGACTTTGCAGGGTGAACGGTCGTGGTGTTCATAACGTCAGGAATGATGGTCGGCATCGGCCGGCGCAGACTCGGCCGAAGCACCGGCGGGGCGCGGGTCGACCGCGGCGCCATTGCGGAGGCGAAACACCTCACCTTGCGCCACGGTTTCACCACCCTCTAGTCCCGAGGTGACCGCCACCTCCTCGCCACGGCTCTGGCCTAACTTCACAAAATGCTGTTCCAATCGGTGGACCGTCTTGCCCTCGGCGTTTGGTGCGTCGACCACCACGAAGACCGAATCGCCGTAAGGGGCGTACCGCACGGCGGCCAGGGGCGCCGCGATCACGTCCCGCTCGTCGCCGCTCTGCACGTTGACCTTCGCAAACATGCCGGGACGAAGTTTCGCGTTCGGGTTGGCCAGCGTCGCGCGCACTTTGACATAGCGGGTCTCACGATCGACCTCGGAGTTGATCGCCGAGATCTGTCCGTGGAAAACGTCGGGGTAAGCGTCCGTGACCACTTCGACGGTTCGCCCATTGGCAATTTGCGACAGCGCGTTCTGCGGCAGCTGGAAGTCGACGTAGATCGGGTCAAAGCTTTGCAAGGTGACGATCGGTTGACCGGCATCGATGTACTGCCCAAGGTTGACCTGTCGGATGCCAGTCACCCCGTCGAAGCGGGCGCGGATCGTCTTCTTGTCGATGATGGAGCGAACCTCCTGCGCCGCAGCGCCGTTCTGACGAAAGTCGGCCGAGGCGGTGTCGTACTCGGATTGTGGAATCGTGTGCTTGGCCAGCAGGTCCCCTGCCCGCCCCAAATTAAGGCGGCTGAGGTCGACCTTCGCCTCGGCGGCGGCCAACTGGGCGTTTTCCCGTTCCACGTCGAGTTGCACCAGGAGGTCGCCCTTTTTCACGGTGGCACCCGACTCGAAATTGATGGCGACGACCTTTCCGCCCAGGTCGGTGCTGACGGTGACGCCGTTGTTCGCGGTAAGGGCGCCGACGGTCTCGAGGTAGGGCTGCCAGCGCGACTTCCGAACCGTCCCAACCTCCACCGGGAGAGCCTCTGCAGCCGGCCCGGTTTGCGTCGCTGCCGACGTGGGCGCCGGGGGTGCGCCGGCGTGGAACAAACGTTCTCGGAACGCGGCGGCCGCGCCGATGATCACGAGCAAGAGCGCAACGATCCAAAAACGTTTGCGTTTGCGAGGCTGATCCGGATCCATGATCGGGTGGGCTTTGCGCCGGTCAATTCAGGACGGGATCTTGGCGCAGTTCGCCGGCCAAAATTGCCATGCGCTGTTGCACTTTGAGGAGCAGCGCGCCCAGTTGTTGGCGTTCGGCTTCTGACAAAGGTTCCATCAGCCGCGCGAACCATTGGAAGTAAGACGGCCGGACACGGTCCAAGAACCCCTCGCCTTGCGCGGTGAGCCGGACCCGGATCATGCGGCGATCGGCAAGATCGCTGCGCCGCTCGATGAGGCCGTCGCGTTCCAACCCGTCTAAGAGGCCAGTGATGGTGGCACGTGTCACCCCGGTGTACTCGGCCAGCTCGGCAGCCGCGGGCAACTCGTCCGCGCAATGGCCGAGGATCATGAGGAGGTTGAACCGGCCTTGTCGCGTGCCGAGGCGGGCCAGGATTTCGGCGTCGAGCGCCAGGAGTTGGTCGCCGGTCTTAAGCAGGTGCAGGAAGGCGAAACAGGCGGAAGGATCGAGGTCGGGAAAGTGCTGAGCCTCCTCGCGGAGGACTTCGTACCGAGGGATGTCGTGGATGATGGGCAGCTGACCGGCCATACGCTACGGACCCTAATAATAAGGAACCTAACGGAAGTCAAACGGCAAGGCGAAAGCCAGGGACCGGGAGCCAAGTGGCGGCAGGGCCAAGCGAGGCACGAGACGCCGCCAGGCCCGAGCCAGGGCGCCGGCCGGCCGCGAGATCACCGCTAAACCGGACTGACGTCGGCAGCGGCCGTCCAGGAAGTCCGGTGTGGCGAAAACCCGGACGCTGGAGGGCAGCGGCTGGCGAGGTGGACGAGTGCCAAGCGGCCCAAGCCAACGGCCTTGACCAGGATGACCCGACGCCATGAGGTCTGACCGGCCGTGGCAAGCTTTCCGGTCGGCCGAAGGCGCTTTTCGATCCTGCTCAAACCGCCCCGGCAGCTCTCGGCGCGGCGACACCTCGCAGGCTTCACGCGGCCAGCCACACACACCGCCGACGTATTGACTGTCAACGTTGACGTCAGGCGGGTAGCAGGCGGTAGGCTTGTGCCGCGGAGCCCCCGGTCGGTGCCCTATACGACCAAGCCGTGAAGGGGGCGCGACAAAGGCGTACCGGGTGACAGACGGCAGCACCGCAGAGGTTTCAGGATGGAGGCCGGCCTCGCGTCGAATCTTTTGCAAACGTACAGACCCGCCCAACCCGCCGTCTGGGATGATGACCCGTCAACTCGCGGCCGGCACCTCGGTCCCTTGGAGGTGGACGGTCAAGAGGGCGAGGTCGGCCGGCGTGATCCCGCTGATGCGCCCAGCCTGTCCCAACGTGGCCGGCCGGACCCGGGCAAACTTTTGGCGGGCCTCGGCCCGGAGGCCACGCACGGACGCATAATCAAGGTCGACGGGCAAAGGGCGATTCTCGTTGCGTTCGGTGCGGAGGATGGTGTCGGCTTGACGTTGGATGTAACCGGCGTATTTCAGGTCGGTTTCCACTTGCTCCCATGCATCGCGGCCGTGCTCAGCCAACAGGTTTCCAGGCACGTCTGCGGCGGTAAATTCAGGTCGTTTGAGGAGCCGCTCGAGGCGGAACTCGGCGACGGAGGTGTGGGTCGCGGCGAGGCGAGCGGCTTCCACCCGGCGGGACTTCTCCCGCCACGCTTGCACGCGGTCTTCGCCGACCAGACCGGCCGCATGGGCGAACGGTGTGAGGCGAAGGTCGGCGTTGTCCTGACGCAAAAGGAGGCGGTACTCGGCACGACTGGTGAACATCCGGTAGGGCTCTTCGGTGCCGCGCGCGGTCAAGTCGTCGACCAGCACGCCGATGTAGGCGTCTGAGCGGCGCAGCACGAACGGGGCGCGGGCGGCGACGGCCAAGGCGGCGTTGGCTCCGGCGATGAGCCCTTGGGCGGCGGCTTCTTCGTAGCCGGAGGTGCCGTTGATCTGCCCGGCAAAGTACAGGCGGGGCACGCGGTGGGTCTCCAACGTCGGCTTGACCTGGGTCGGCGGGGCGTAGTCGTACTCGACGGCGTACCCGGGACGGATGATCTCGGCCGCTTCCAGGCCGGGGATGGTCCGGAGGAACGCGTGCTGGACATGGAAGGGTAGGGAGGTGGAAAGGCCGTTGACGTAATACTCGTGGGTGTGCCGTCCTTCGGGTTCGAGGAAGAGTTGGTGTGCCTCCTTGTCGGCGAAGCGGACTACCTTATCCTCGATCGAAGGGCAATAACGCGGCCCGACGCCTTGGATGCGGCCGGCGTACATCGGCGATTGGTCGAGGTTGGCCCGGATCAGGTCGTGGGTGGCCGCCTGGGTGTGGGTGATCCAGCAGGGCAATTGTTCCACGTGGAACATGCCACCCTGGCGGCGGTTCAACGTGAAGAGTTCGTCTGTGGCGCGGTCCAGCCGCTCCAGGTAGGAGAACGGTGGGGGGGGCGCGTCGCCGTCCTGCCGCTCGCAACGCGAAAAGTCGATTGACCGGGCGTTGATCCGGCAAGGTGTCCCGGTCTTGAACCGCCCCAATTCGAAGCCGAGTGCCCGGAGCGAGTCGCTCAAGGTGGAAGGGGCGTCGCCCATGCGACCACCCGCCCGGTGCTGCAGGCCGACGTGGAGCAAGCCCCGCATGAAGGTGCCGGTGGTGACGACCACCGCCCGGGCGCGGAACTCCAGGCCGAGGTCGGTGCGAACACCAGCCGCACCGGCGTCGTCGACGACGATCTCGGTCGCATTCGCTTGGTAAAGGTCCAGGTTCGCGGCGCGTTCCACGCGCGCTTTCATCCGGAACTGGTACGCTTTCTT
This sequence comes from uncultured Chthoniobacterales bacterium, assembly GCA_964252355.1. GTDB lineage: Bacteria > Verrucomicrobiota > Verrucomicrobiia > Chthoniobacterales > JAFAMB01 > CAXUNV01. Next base: position 10,050 of record CAXUNV010000119.1, read on the forward strand.
GTCGCACTGCGCGCGGGGCGCCCGGACGCTCGGGCCCTTGTTGGCGTTCAGCATGCGGAATTGGATGCCGGTCGCGTCCGTGTTTTCGGCCATCCAGCCACCCAGCGCGTCGATCTCGCGGACCATGTGGCCTTTGGCCAAACCGCCGATGGCCGGGTTGCACGACATCTGCGCGATGGTGTCGAGGTTTTGGCTCAGCATCAGGGGCTGCGCGCCGAGGCGGGCCGCCGCGGCACCCGCCTCCACCCCGGCGTGGCCTCCGCCGATCACCAGCACGTCGTAGGTTTTCGGGTAGGGCTGCACGCGCCACCATGCCTCAGCCCGCCCCGTTGCGCAAAGCGGGGAGCAACCCTCCGCCCTGGATTGTTCCACGTGGAACACCGCCGGCTGGGGCGGGCCCAGACCGGCTTGCGCCGACCGGCCGACGGATTGGCGTGACAACCGCGTACCGATCCCCGATGCTGCCACCCCGGAATGACCAAGTCTTTGGAGGTATCCCCGATCAAGTCGCTGGCCGAGGAAATCGAGTTGGCGCGCCAACGGCTCCGCGAGTGCCTCGAAGCGTACGGCGGCAAGCTTGACCAAGACTTGGCGGGGGTTCGGGCCAACGTCCTCGCCCAAGGCAACGCCGCCAAACTGCCCGCTGCCAAGCTGCGGGACCTACGCGACATGCTGACCCTCTGCCGCACGTTGGACGTCCGTCCGGAGAAGGGTCGGCGCAAGGACCTGAAGAAGTTTGAAGGCCTCGTGGAGGAACTCGGGTTGCTCATGGGAGGCTGGTAGGGGAG
>CAXUNV010000120.1:0-302 GCA_964252355.1 uncultured Chthoniobacterales bacterium
GAGTGCACTGACGAACGGTTGCGCGAACTCAAGCGCGCGGATGAAGGCCGCTTCCGGCAGTTCGTTGGCGGCACCTTCGCTCATGACCACGTCGTCCTGTGTGCCGCCGTACACCAAGTCGAGGTCGCTCCCCTGCCGCTCGCTGTGGGTGGGGTTGATGACAAACTCACCGTTCACACGGCCGACGCGCACCGCCCCAACCGGCCCGGCAAACGGAATGTCCGAGACGGCCAAGGCCGCCGAAGCGCCGTTGATGCTCAGGATGTCGGGGTCATTCTCGCCGTCCGCACTGAGCAGGACGG
>CAXUNV010000120.1:312-1608 GCA_964252355.1 uncultured Chthoniobacterales bacterium
CTCATGATCTGCGTGTCGTAGAGGTAGCCTTTGGGAAAGAGCGGTCGCAGTGGACGGTCCGTCATGCGGGCCGTCAAGGTTTCCTTTTCCGAAGGGCGGCCTTCGCGCTTGAAGTAACCGCCCGGGAACTTGCCTACGGCGGCCGCCTTTTCGCGGTAATCGACGGTCAACGGGAAAAAGTCTTGGCCTTCTTTCATCGTCGTCGCCGACACGGCTGCGACGAGGATGATGGTGTCGCCCGACCGGACCGTAACGGCACCGTCGGCCAGTTTGGCCAGCTTGCCGGTTTCAATGGTGAAGGTGGTGGAACCGAGTTTTCTAGAGATGGTGTGATGCATGGGACTGACCCGGCGGTCCCTTCGCGCATCGGCCTTTGCTCGTAGGTCGGAACGTCGAAAACGCCGTTTCGAAGCTCGGACCTAAGACCAAGGCCGGTGGTGGAACGTATCGCCCGGGTGTGGTTTAAGTTTAACAACGCCCCCCTTAAACGGGAGCTGAACCGGCAAAGGCCGGTAGGCTAAGCGCTACCCCATTTCTGGACTTTCTCAAGCGGCGACTCTTTCAAGGAGTCACCGCACCGAGAGGGAGGGGAACAAAGCCAACCAGCGGCCGAAAGCCGCCTTGCCGTCACCTGCGCAGGCTAAGGCGCTCCAGAACCGTCTTGTACCGGTCTTGGGAAGTCCGTTTCAGGTAATCGAGCAAGCTCCGGCGGGTAGCGACCAATTTCAGCAGGCCACGGCGCGAGGAATGGTCTTTCCGATACACCTTGAGGTGCTCGGTCAAGTCATTGATCCGTTGGGTCAAAAGCGCGATTTGCACGTCGGCACTTCCAGTGTCTTGATCGTGCAACCTAAACGCGCTCAGATCAATTTGTTCGCTCGTGGCCATAGGTTAAGAAGGTCCCCAACATAGGGGCGATTGCCTACCTCGCAAGCGGTTCTTTGGAGGGGCGAACGGCCAGTTAACCCGGTGGGGCGAAAACCCGGCCCGCCAGGCGAGGCGGCCGTCCATGACCAACGGCTCGGGGCGGTTTGAGCCGGGCCCGGACGGCCGGTGGGGCATGCCCGTGGCAAACGACCAAAGGCTTGCGCTTTCCCATTAGGTTCGGATGTTCCGGTCAGGCGGCCGGCTCAAACCGCCCGGCGACCGTCAACGCCGATGGCCACCCTTCTCTGCCGGCCGGGTTTTCGCCCCACCGGGATGCCCGTGCACCACGCCACCGAGGTGGCTTCTGCCGGCAACCGGGAACCGGGAACTGGCCACCGGGAACGGCGGAGCGCCGCTACCCTCCCGCCG
>CAXUNV010000120.1:1618-10789 GCA_964252355.1 uncultured Chthoniobacterales bacterium
GTCTGCCAACTCGCCAAAAGTGCTCGTGACGAGCGCTTCGCCCAATTGGTTTATGTCGACCTCGACGCCGAGGGCCTCTTCTAGGTAGAGCACAAATTCCACCAACTCGAGGCTTTGCCGGATCAGTTGCGACGCGGTGCAGCCCTCGATGCGCCCAGGCGGTACCTTGGGAAAGCGTTCCGCGGCAAACTGGCGGATCACCCGCAGAACGGTTTCCCGGTCGGGACTTTTCACGACGGACGAGGTGTCAAAAACCTACGCGCCACTCCTCCACCAGCTCCGTGGGGATCTCCCGCAAGAAACGGCTGGGGCGTTGCAGTTTCTGGTCGGCCGCACCGTTCGGCCAACTTAAGGGGTAACTCAGGTAAAGCTCGTCCTTGGCCCGGGTGACGGCCACATAGAAGAGCCGGCGTTCTTCCTCCACGGCCTCCAGCGTGTCGAGGGAACGGGCACTTGGGAACATGCCGTCGGCCATCCAGACGACGAACACCACGCGCCACTCCAGACCTTTGGCTTGGTGGATGGTGGAAAGGGTGACTTTTTCAGTTTCCTCGTCGTTGCCCACCTTTTCCGTGTCGCCCGTGGCCAACAAAGAAAGCTGGCTCAGAAACTCGGTAGTGTCCGAAAAGGTGCGGGCGAACGTCTCGAGCGTCGTCAGATCGTCGCGGCGCTGCTCGTAATTGGCGTATTTGCTCTGGAGATAATCGTCGTAGAGGGCTTCTAAAACCGACCGGATCATCACGGCGGGCGGTGCCGGTTTCCGCTCGGGCGTGAGTTCATCCAGCGTGTAGGCGAGTTGTCCCCAAGCCTTCCGCGACTTTTCGCTGACGGTTCCGTGGGCCAGCCAAGCGCCGAAGGTCCCACGCTCAGAGTCGGGCACCGCGTTGAGCTGGCCCCAAAGTTTTTCGGCGGTCTTGACCGCCACCCCCGGCAACAACCGCACCATGCGTTTGAAGGCGACTTCGTCCGTCGGGTTGGTGACGAACTTCATGAACGACGCAACGTCTTTGATGTGCGCCTGCTCAAAGAAGCGTAGACCGCTGGTGATGAAGAAGGGAATGCCCGCCCGGGTGAACGCCAGCTGCACTTCCAGCGATTGGTAATGCGCGCGGTAAAGGACGGCGACCTCGTTGAGCTCGATGCCTTCGTCCCGCAGCTCCAAGATCCGCTGGGCGACGAAGTAGGCCTGCTGATTGTTGTCCAGCAGCGGCACCAAGGCCGGCTTGATCGCGCTTTCGGGCCGGTCGGCGAGCAACGATTTCCGGAACTGCTTGGTGTTGGCGGCGATGGCGGCATTGGCGACCGACAACACTTCGGGAACGCTGCGGTAATTAGTCTCGATCTTGTAGATCGCGGCGTTCGGGTACCGTTTGGGAAAGTCAAGGATGTTCTGGTAATTGGCGCCGCGCCAGGAATAGATCGACTGCGCGTCGTCGCCCACGACCATGACGCTCTGGTGGTGCTGCGCCAGCACGTCGATGAAGTCCGCCTGCAACTTGTTGGTGTCCTGGTATTCGTCGACCAGGATGTATTGGAACAGGCGCTGGTAAAACTCGGCGACCCCGGGATGGTTGCGCAGCAGTTGCACCGTCTTGACGAGCAGGTCGTCGAAATCCATCGCGTTGGCCGAACGTTTGCGCGCCTCGTAAGCTTTTTGGATCGATTCGATGGGCGCCGTCAGCGGGACGAAACGTTTGTAACGTTCCGCGATGACCGCCGCGAGCGGACGCTCGGTGTTCAGGGAAAAACTGAACATGTCGCCCATGACTTCCGCGGTGGGGATCCGGACCTGTTTGGTATCGATGCCGGCGCTGGCGATGACGGCCGCGAGCAAGTCTTCTTGGTCCTCGCGATCCATGATGCTGAACCCTGGACGGAACCCGACGTCCTGGGGATGTCGCCGCAGCAGGCGGTTGCCGACCGAGTGGAACGTGCCACCCCAGATGGCGCGCGTCTCCAGCGGCAGCAGCGCCTGCACCCGCGCCAGCATCTCGCGGGCGGCCTTGTTGGTGAAGGTCAGCAAAAGCACATTTTGCGGGTCGACCCCGTGGTCGAGAAGCCAAGCCACCCGGTAGGTGAGGGTGCGAGTCTTGCCGCTGCCCGCGCCCGCCAACACCAGCGCCGGCCCAGGCGGCGAAGTGACCGCGGCATACTGCTGGTCGTTGAGTTCGGCCCGGTAATCGACGGAACTCTCCGTGGCCGCCGGCAGTTGTTTCAGGTGGTATTCGCGCGCCATGTGCGGAGGGCTAGTCCGTCCCAAGATCGGTGCCAACCGGCGCGCGTCAACGCGGAGGGGAGCCCGGAAGGACGTTGGGCGTTGGGGCGTTTGCCGGCGGAGCCGCCCCGGGATGCTCCCAGCGCGCGGCGCGGTGGCCCGCCCGCAGCGCATCTCAACGTGGTTTGTAGCCCGGCGGCGCCTCGCATGACACCTCTTGCCCTACCAACCATTGGCGATGACGCCCTTCCTTTAGACCGGAGACAAGGACCCGGCGCCCGCCCAACGCCCAACGCCGAGCGTTCCCTCGCCCCGCCGACGAAAGCGATCGGGGTTGCCTTTCGACCTTGGTCAAGACATCCTTGCCGTGCGGTTCCCCCAGGTTAGTACCATGAACATTGCCCAGATTGCCCCGCTCGCGGAAAGCGTGCCGCCGCAACGGTATGGCGGCACGGAAAGGGTCGTCTCCTACTTGGTAGAAAGTTTGGTCGCCCAAGGTCACCGGGTCACGCTGTTTGCCAGCGGCGACTCTCGTACCTCCGCCCGGCTGGTGCCGCTGGTGGATCGCGCGCTCCGGCTGGCAGGTGACGCGGTACGAGACCCACTTGCCCACACCGTCCGTGCTTTGGAGGTGGTGTCGCGCCACGCCGAGGAGTTCGACGTGTTGCACTTCCACCTTGATTACCTGCACTTCCCCCTGCTGGCGCATTTTGCTCGTCCGGCGTTGACGACCGAGCACGGCCGGCTCGACACGCCCGAACTCGCGCCGCTTTTTGCCGCGTACCCTGAGGCGGCGCTGGTTTCGATCTCCGACTCGCAACGGCGACCGCTGTCCCGGGCGCGGTGGCGCGGCACCGTCTATCACGGGTTGCCGACAGACCTTTACCGGCCGGCCGCGGGTGACGGTGGTTACTTGGCGTTCCTGGCCCGGATCTGCCCGGAAAAACGCGTTGACCGTGCCATCGACATCGCACGCGAGGTCGGGTTGCCCCTGAAAGTGGCGGCGAAGGTAGACCACGCCGACCGCGAATATTTCGAGGCGGAGATCCGACCGCGTCTGCAGACCCCTGGGGTGGAGTTCATCGGAGAGGTGGGTGAGGCGGGCAAGCAGGCGCTGCTCGGGGGCGCACGCGCGCTGCTCTTCCCGATCGACTGGCCGGAACCGTTCGGCTTGGCGGTGATCGAGGCGCTGGCGTGCGGCACGCCGGTGGTGGCGTTCCGTCACGGCTCGATGCCGGAGATCATCGAAGACGGCCGGACTGGTTTTTTGGTCGATGACTTGGCGGGTGCGATTGCCGCGGTGCGACGCGTCGAGACGCTCAGCCGGGCGGAGTGCCGGGCGGCTTTCGAAGCGCGGTTCACCGCCGACCGTATGGCGAAGGATTACGTTGCACGCTACACCCAACTGCGGGACGAGGTGGGTGCGGACGAACGCACCAGGGAGCCGACAGACGCGCTTCTCTGCAAAGCTGACGAGCCGGTGGCCTCCAGGAGGAACGAAAGGGAAACGCCGTCCCCGCCGGTGCACACCGGGCATTTCTCTTGACCCGCAAACGATCCAACCCGCATGAAGATCGCCCAGGTCGCCCCTTTGTTCGAAAGCGTGCCCCCGCGCGCCTACGGCGGCACGGAGCGCGTGGTCGCATACCTCACGGAGGAACTGTTGGCGCTCGGCCATGAAGTGACGCTCTACGCGAGCGCCGATTCCCGCTCGTCCGCCCGTTTGATCCCCTGCGTGGACCGCGCGCTGCGCTTGCAAGGCAAGCAGGTCGTCGATCCCGTTGCCTATCACCTCCGCCAAGTGGACCGCGTTTGCCGCGAGGCCGCCAGATACGACACGCTGCACTTCCATCTGGATTACCTGCATTTTCCCTTGGTCCGCCGGGCGCGTTGCGCGGCGCTCACCACGCTGCACGGGCGTTTGGATCTCCCGGACCTGCCAGGGCTGTTTCAGGAGTTCTCCGACATGAACCTGGTGTCGATCTCCCAAACGCAGCGGGCGCCCCTACCCGACGCGCGCTGGCGACGGACCATCCACCATGGGTTACCGCTCGGCCTCTACCCGTTCTCGCCCGGACCCGGTGACTACTTGGCCTTCCTCGGCCGGGTCAGCCCAGAAAAAGGCGTCGACCAAGCCATCGCCATCGCTCGACAGGCGGGCGTCCCTCTGAAAATCGCAGCCAAAGTAGACAAAGTCGATCGCGGCTACTTCAACGCCGTCATCCGGCCGTTGCTAGGCGGGTCGACGATCGAGTTCGTCGGCGAAATCGGCGACGCGGAGAAAGGCGCGTTCCTCGGCGGCGCCAAGGCGCTGCTGTTTCCGATCGATTGGCCGGAGCCGTTCGGCTTGGTCATGATCGAGGCGCTCGCGTGCGGGACCCCGGTGATTGCGTATGGCCGCGCCTCCGTTCCAGAAGTGCTCGACGATGGCGTGACCGGTTTCGTGGTCGACAACGCGGCCGAGGCGGCGGCAGCGGTCCAACGCCTCCATCAACTCTCGCGCTGGACGTGTCGGCACGTCTTTGAAACGCGCTACACGGCGCGGCGCATGGCGGAAGAATACCTTGACTTGTACCGGGGATTGGTGGGTGAACAGGGCATCAAGGCGGGCGCGACTCGCCCGGCAATCCCGGCGGTGTAGACAGCCATGAAAGACGTCATTGAATTCGAGAATCAGTATTACGTTCGTGCCCAGTCTTCCTTGGCCGACGACCGCACGCGGGTGCTGTTGAACGGCGACGCCTTCGCGGTGTTCGACCGATTCGGCGACTGCCTGCCGGTCGGGTCGGGTCAGCAAGGGGTGTTTTACCGGGGAACTCGGCACCTTTCCCGTTCGTTGCTGCGGCTCAACGACGCGCGGCCGCTCCTCCTGAGTTCAACCGTCCGGGAAGATAACGTCCTGCTCGCGGTCGACCTCAACAACCCGGACGGTATTCAGTCGGGTGGCGCCACGCTGGCGGCCGGCAGCATCCATCTCTATCGCGCCAAATTCTTGGGCCCGCACAATTGTTACGAGCGCATCACGGTGCGCCATTACGGCACGACGCCTGTGGAACTTTCGTTGTCGCTCGAGTGCGGGGTCGATTTCGCCGACATCTTCGAGGTGCGTGGCATGTCCCGGGCAAGACGCGGCACCTTCTTGGATGCGGTGGAAACGCCCGACGGCATCAGCTGGGGGTACCATGGACTGGATGGGCTGCAGCGCACGACGACGGTCCGCGCGAACCCGGCACCGGGGGAGGCGAGCGGCTCACGGCTACGCTGGACCGTCCGGCTGCTGCCGGGTAGGGCCGAGGCCGTCGACGTCGACTTCGTCTTCGCCCACCGGGTGGAAGGTGCGAGCGCGAAGAACGGCGGACCGATTCCGGGTTACGACCCGGCGCTGGCCGAAGCGGCCGGCCGGGTCGACCCGCGGCAGGGCGCCGGCTGCGGCGTGCTGACGTCCAACGAGGGTTTCAATGACTGGCTGGAGCGGTCCGCCGCAGATTTGCGCATGCTCTTGTCACCCACGTCGCAGGGACTTTACCCTTACGCGGGGGTGCCCTGGTACAGCACCGCGTTCGGCCGGGACGGCATCATCACGGCGTGGCAATGCCTTTGGTGGAACCCCCAGATCGCGGCGGGCGTGCTGCGTTACCTCGCCGCCAATCAGGCCACGGAGGTGGACCCCAAAGCCGACGCGGAACCCGGCAAGATCCTGCACGAAACGCGTCAGGGCGAGATGGCTTGCACCGGAGAAGTGCCGTTCCGCAAGTACTACGGCAGCGTCGATGCCACTCCCTTGTTCCTCGTCTTGGCGCACGCGTATGCAGAACGTTCTGGCGATCTCGCGCTGATCGACGAACTCTGGCCCCATCTGCAGGCCGCCCTCGCTTGGATCGACGATTTTGGCGACCGCGACCGCGACGGTTTCGTGGAATACGGCCGCATGGAGGCGAGTGGTTTGTTACAGCAAGGTTGGAAGGATTCGTTTGATTCCGTGTTCCACGCGGACGGCAGCATCGCGGAAGGCCCGATCGCCCTGTGCGAGGTGCAAGCCTACGTTTACGCGGCCAAAAAAGGGATGGCGGAATTGGCGCGGCTGAGGGGCGACTCGCAAACGGCGGCCCGGCTGCAGGCTTCGGCAGCCTCGCTGAAAGCGAAGTTCGGTCCGGCTTTTTGGTGCGACGACCTTGGCTGCTTCGCCCTGGCGCTGGACGGTGCCAAACGGCCTTGCCGGGTGCGCACCTCGAATTCCGGTCACGTGCTTTTTTCCGGGCTGGCCACGCCGGAACAGGCGTCGCGGGTCGCTGCCACCCTGACGTCGGACGCACTCTTTTCGGGATGGGGCATCCGTACCCTGGCGAACTCGGAGGCGCGCTACAACCCGATGTCCTACCATAACGGATCCGTCTGGCCGCATGACAATTCGCTGATCGCGCACGGTTTCGCGCGAGGCGAAGACAAGACCTTGCCGACCCGCGTCCTCTCGTCGCTCTTCAACGCCTCTAGCTCCATCGAGCTTCGCCGGTTGCCCGAGCTCTTCTGCGGGTTTGAGCGGCGCGCCGGGAAGGGACCGACGGCTTACCCGGTGGCTTGCTCGCCGCAGGCGTGGGCGGCCGGCGCGGTCTTCCTGCTGCTGCAGAGTTGTTTGGGACTGGTCATCAAGGCACGCGAATCGCGGGTGTTGTTCCTCCACCCGAACTTGCCCGAGGCGGTTGAGGATCTGCAGATCCGGAATCTCCAAGTGAACGGCACGACCTTGAGCCTCCGCGTGGCCCGGCGTAATGCGGGCATCAGCGTCGAGGTCTTGGAACGGGATGGAAACGTCGAGGTGATGACTGTCGCGTGAGGGGGCGTTCGGGCGCTCCGCCCAGGCCAAAGGGCAATGACCAAGGCCAAACAGGAAAGCAGGCGAAGGCCGCCCCAACATGCTCCCCAGGTGCGACGGGGTGGCCCGCCCGCAGCGGTGCGCGACGCCCGGCCTGGGGGGGTGGCCGTCCCGGAGCGCTTCGGGCGGGGGTCGACGCCTCGTCTGCCGACGGCGCGAACGGTCCCGACAGCCCGCTTCACCTCGGCTCGGGCCCGGCGGCGTCACGCGCCACTCGCCTTGCCCTACCCGGCGCTGCGCGCATGACCAACGGCAAAGGCCAAAGGGGTAAAGGACGGAAGGGGCGCCCGGCGCAGTCGCCCCCCGGCCAACGGCCAACTCTAAACGAAAAAGGAGAGGCGCGGACGCCTGCCCTCCTCCTTAAATCGGGCAAGTGCCCGACGTTATTTCTTCTTGGCTTCAGCCGTGGTGGCCAGAGGATCCGTCGCGACGGCCTGATCCACCCATTCCAAGAAGGCCATCGGCGCCGAATCACTCTGGCGCGGCCCGAGCTTGACGATGCGTACGTATCCGCCCTGGCGCGTCCCGGTGCGTGGGGCCACTTCGGCGAAGAGACGGCGCACCGCGTCCTTCTGGCGCAAGAAGGCAAACGCCAAACGGCGCGCGTGCAAGTCGTTGCGTTTGCCCAGGGTGACCATCCGCTCGGCGTATGGCCGCACCGCTTTGGCCTTGGCCAAGGTCGTGCGGATCCTTTGGTGCTCGATCAAGCTGCACACTTGATTGGCGAGCAACAGGTTACGGTGCTCGGCTTTCCGACCGAGTTTGATGGTCTTCTTGGTGTGACGCATGGCCCTAGAGGGTGATCAGTTTGGTGTCGTCGTTGCGGTCGCCGCCCAGCATCGGCTCCACCAAGCCAGGCTCGAACTTCATGCCCAGGCTCAGACCGAGGTGTTGCAGCTTCTCTTTGATTTCGTTAAGCGACTTTTTGCCGAAGTTGCGATACTTCAACATCTCGGCCTCGGTTTTCATCGCCAATTGACCGACCGTGGTGATGTTCGCGTTGTTTAAGCAGTTGGCCGCGCGTACCGAAAGCTCAATCTCGTTGACGCTCATGTTGAGCAACTTCTTGAGCTTCGCGTTCTCCTGGCTGACCTCTTCGGGCGTCTCGTCGAACTCGACTTGGTTGTCGTCGTAATTGACGAAGACGTCGAGGTGATGCCGGAGGATGGCGGAGGCTTGCAGCAACGCGTCATCCGGGGTCACCCGGCCGTCCGTCCAAACCTCCAAAACGAGCTTGTCATAGTCGGTCCGCTGCCCCACCCGGGTGTTCTCGACCGCGTACTTCACGCGGGTGACCGGCGAGAAGATGGAATCGATCGGGATCACGCCGATCGGCGTGTCGGGCCGTTTGTTCTCGTCGCCGGTGAAGAAGCCTCGCCCCACGCGCACTTCCAACTCAGCCTCGAACTTCTGCTTCCGATCGAGGGTGCAGATGAGCTGGTTGGTGTTCAACACCTCGATGCCCATGCTGGTGTGGATGTCGGCCGCGGTGACCGGGCCTTCACGGTTAACGGAGATGTTGACGGTCCGCATCTCGTGGTCGAGCGCGCGGAACCGGATCTTTTTGAAGTTGAGGATGATGTCCGTGAGGTCTTCAACCACCCCGGGCAATGAACCAAACTCGTGCTGGGCACCGGTGATGCGCACGGAGGTGATGGCGGCACCCTCCAACGAGGAGAGCAGAACCCGGCGAAGGGAATTGCCGACGGTGTGGCCGTAGCCGGCCTCAAACGGTTCTGCGGTGAATCTGGCGTAAGTGTCGGTTGCCGTAGCCTCATCTCGGGTGAGGCTTTTCGGCATTTCGAAACGACCAAGTCGAACGGGCATGGTAGATGGGATCCTGAGATGCCGGGTTACCCCTGACGCGTGCGGCCGCTCCGCGCAAAAACGCGGCGACCCAGGGACCGACGGCACTATTCCTGCTCGCGTTGAGCCGGCAAGGAGCCACAGCGACGGTCGGTTGTCAAACGGGTAAGCCGGCAGTTGTGCGGCGCGAGAGGGGAGCGATTTCGGAAGTGCTTCGAACTTTCCAGGGTCGGGCCGCCTGGCTCAAACCGCCCGCTGGGACGCCCGCGAACCCCTGCCC
>CAXUNV010000121.1:0-10782 GCA_964252355.1 uncultured Chthoniobacterales bacterium
CGGGAGGGGGGCAACCCCGAACCGGCCGGCGACGGCGCTGCCGGCTCCGTTGCCGAGCCCGTAGGCATACGGCCAATTGCGCATGAACGCCGCGTTGCCCCCTTGCCAAGCGTTGCGCGCGTCCTCCTCGTCGTAGACGTTGACCCCGACCGGCGAAACGGAACCGACCAGGTTGCGGGCGAACTCCAGCGCCCGCGCCGCCGCAGGGTTGTTGACCGACACCCGGCCGTCGTCTTCCACCACCCGTCCCCCGCCCCACTCGGCCAACCACTCGATGACGTTGCAGGTCAACCCCTCGCTCGGCTTGCCCGGGAAGACGTAGCCGTAAAAGTCGGGATGCCCTGCTTGGCGTTCCCCGTCTTGGATCTTCTTGGCCATGGCGAGCAGCGCGTCCCAGGTGTCGGGCGGTCCGGCAAACCCGTACTTCGACAAAAGATCGCTCCGGTAATAGAGCACCCCGACGGAGGTGATCATCGGCAAAGCGACCAACGCGTCGCCCACGGTGTCGTTCTTGAGCAGCGAGGGATAGAACTCCGCGAGTTCTTCCGGCTTGAAATAAGGTTTAAGGTCGACGGCGTGGGGCGCCGCCACGCCCGGCCAGATCGTGTCGATCATGTAAACGTCGACGTCGGGCGTGTTTGCCGCCCAATACTGTTGGCACAACGCCAGCGTCGCCGTCGCGGAGTTCGGGCGGTTGATGACCTCGACTTCGTTCCCGGTCCCGCAGGCAGCGCCAACGTCAGCCCCAGCAAGGCCAAGCGTGAAAGGAAGGTCCAGAGGGTGCGCGGTGCGCGCACGGGTAAAGCGTGTGTCGTCACGCCGGCATTCGCGCGCGGCGCCTGGGCCGGATCCGCAGAGCCGGGACCCGATCCGTCCGGGCGGGTCACGCCCCTTCCCTGGACACGTTCTGCCCGTGCGTCATAATCCCTCATGCGGACGCCGTACACCTTCTCGCCTCAAGGACGCCTTCTCTCGTTCATGCGCCAATCGGGTGACCCGTCGCTGATCAACTTAGCCGCCGGTTTACCCTCGTCCCTCTCCGTGCCCAAACAGGAAATTGCCGCGGCGTTCGCCCGCGTCTTTGAGGAACAGGCCGACGCCGCGCTCGGTTACCACATCCCCGATGGCGATGTGGAGTTGCGGGCAAACATCGCGGAGCGCCTCTCCCGACGCGGCGTTCGGGTGGCGGCCGGAGACGTCATCACGACGACCGGTTGCACCCAGGCGTTGCACGGCGCCATCCGGATGCTGGCCGGCCCAGGTGACGTCGTTGCTTGCGAAGCGCCCGCTTACTACGCCTCGTTGGAGATGTTGGGCGACCTCGGGGTGCGCATCCTGCCCGTGCCGGTTCGCGACGAAAGCGGCGTGGACGTCGGTGCCGCCACCGAGGCCTTTCGGCGGTTCCGCCCGAAGCTTTTCGTGCTCTGCCCGACGTTGTCCAACCCCTCTGGCGCGACGGTTCCGCCCGCGCACCGCGCCGCCCTGCTCGCCCTTTGCCGTGAGACCGGCACCCGCCTGCTGGAGGACGACATCTACGGCGAGCTGACCGAAGACCCCGCCATCCGGCCCGTGCGCGCCGCCGATGATGGAACCACGGTCACGTACGTGAGCAGCTTTTCCAAGACCGTCGCTCCCGGTCTGCGGCTCGGTTTCTGCCTGCCCGGGCCGGATCTCGACCGGTTCGCCCAGCTGAAGTGTCAACAGGACATGCACTCCGCAACCTTTTGCGAAGTCGGCTTCCGAGTCTACCTGCAGGCTGGCACCCTGGATGCGCAACTGGACAACCTGCGCCGGTTCAACCGCGAGCGCCGCGAACTCGCCTACGACGTCATCGCCCGCACGTTCCCCGAAGCGGTCCGGGTTTGGCAACCCCGGGGCGGGTTCCTGCTTTGGGCGGAACTGCCGGCCGGTACTGATCTCCAAGGCGTCTACCGCGCCGCGCTCGCGGAGAAAGTGACCTTCTGCCGCGGAGATGCCTTTTACACCGCACCAAACGCACGGCCGGCGATGCGCCTCAACGTCTCTCGGCCCGGCCCTGACCAACTGGTGCTTGGCCTGGAGACGCTCGGCCGTCTACTTAAAGAGGCCACCGTCCGCGATCCGGTCGCCGCTTAGCGCAGGGCAACGTTCGCCGCTCGACGTTTGCTGGTTGCTGCGTGGCGGACGGCGTTGGAACCCGCGGTTGACCCGGTGGGGCGAAAACCCGGCCGGCAAAGCCAAGCGGCCATGGCGGTGGGCGACCGCCGGGCGGTTTGAGCCGGCTGCGTGACCCTGATGGCCGGATCCAAAGGCAGATCGGCCTGGGTTGCTCTCCCGATAAACGCGCCGGAAGGACCATTCGGGCCGGCTCAAACCGCCCGGCATGCGTTTGCCCCGAAGGACCACTCCATTTTGCCGGCCGGGTTTTCGCCCCACCGGGTCTTCTCGCGATGACGCCCCACTTTGCGGTCTGAGCCCCCTGCGCCTTCGCCAGCCGTAACCTGCACTTTGCGCCCCGCGTAAAGTTGCAACTCGCACCCTTTCTGCTGTGTTCTCGCCTTAATGTCACGCTTGACCCCTTTTGGACGTGTCGTCGCCAGCCTCTTCACGGCGGCGTTGCTGTTTTCTCCCCGTGGCGGCACGCCTGCCACGGCGGCGGAGCCTGCGGCTGAACCGGCCACCTTGGGTCCAGAGACGAACCCGCTCTGGCTCCGGTACCCGGCCGTTTCGCCCGATGGCAAGGACATCGCCTTCGTGTTTCGTGGCCACATCTTCCGCGTCCCGACGTCCGGAGGAGAAGCCGTGGCCATCACCGCCGGGCCAGCCCACCAGACGGCGCCAGTCTGGTCGCCCGACGGCAAGTACCTCGCCTTCGCCTCCGACGATTACGGCAATTACGACCTGTTCTTGGTCAGCGCCCAAGGGGGAGCCGTCCGGCGTCTCACGGACCATAGCGCGGACGAAATCCCCACCGGATTCACTCCCGACGGCCACTACGTCCTTTTCAGCGCCCACCGCATGAATACGGCGCAAGCGGCGAAATTCCCGCTCGGCCGGATCTTGCCCGAACTCTATCGAGTATCGATCGCCGGCAACCGCGAGCCTGAACAAATTCTCACGACCCCGGCGTTGGGCGCGCATTACGATCGGGCTGGGCAGCGCCTCGTTTACGAGGACGTGAAAGGGTACGAAGATCCCTGGCGCAAGCACGAAACGTTTGCCATCGCGCACGACGTCTGGTTGTACGACGCGGCATCCGGTGACCACACCCAGTTGACGACCTTCGCGGGCGAGGACCGCAACCCGGTTTGGGCTGCTGACGAACGGTCGGTCTTCTACCTTTCCGAACAAGGCGGCTCCTTCAACGTCTGGCGGCTGCCCCTCGACGGTAACCGCCCGGGCACCCCGGCACCGGTGACGCATTTCGAAAAGAACCCGGTGCGCTTCCTGTCCGCCGCCAACGACGGCACGCTCTGTTTCGGGTACGACGGCGAGATTTACACGATGCCCCCGGGCGCGACCGAACCGCAGAAGGTCGCCATCGCCATCACGCTGGCCAGCGAGGGCTCAAAAGTCGCGAACCGAACCATGAGCGATGGGGTGACCGAAATCGCGCTCAGCCCCAACGGGAAAGAGATCGCCTGCGTCATCCGGGGCGACGTTTTCGTCTCCTCCGTGGAACACGGCGACACCAAGCGGATCACCAACACCCCGGGCCAGGAGCGCAGCGTCTCGTTCAGTCCGGACGGCCGGCGGCTGGTGTTCGCCGCCGAGTACGGCAAGCCCTGGGCGTTGTACGAGGCGACGATCGTCGCGCCGAAGGAGAAAGAACCGTACTTTTACAGCGCGACAACCCTCGACGTCCATCCCTTGCTGGAAAACGCCGCGGAAAACTTTCAGCCGGCCTATTCACCGGACGGTAAAGAGGTCGCCTACCTCGAGAACCGCACCACCCTCAAGGTGATGAACCTGGAGACGAAGGTCGCGCGCGTCATCTTGCCCGGGGACCGCAACTACTCCTACTCGGACGGGGACCAATGGTACGAGTGGTCACCGGATGGCAAGTGGTTCCTGGTCAACTTCGTGGACCGCAACCGTTGGTCGGCCGAGGCCGGCATCGTCGATGCCGAGGGTCGGGGCAGCCTCACCAACCTCACCAACAGTGGCTACGAAGACAACAAGCCGCACTGGGTGAGCAAAGGGAAAGCCATGATTTGGGCCACCGACCGGTACGGCTTGCACGGCGACGCGAATAGCCAACAGCCCCAGGTCGACATTTACGAGATGTTCTTCACGAAAGAAGCCTACGAACGTTTCAAGCAGCCGCCGGCCGACTTCAGTGTCACCAAAGAACGTGAAGACGAAGCGGCCAAACGCGAAGCGGCCGCCAAGGAGCGCGCAGAGAAAGAAAAAGGGCCCGAAGCCAAGGATGCGCCGCCAAAACTTGAACCGGTCACCGTCGACTTGGCAGGCATCGAGGACCGCACCGCGCGCCTGACGTTGGCCTCTGCGCAGGTGGCCGACGGCGACCTGACCAAAGACGGCGAGACCCTGGTCTACCTAGCGAAGGGTGACAAAGGTTTTGAACTCTGGACCCTAAAGCCGCGCGAGAAGGAATTGAAGCGCCTTGCCGAATTCGAGGCGCCGACCCACCCGGTGCGCGGTCAGGAGTTCCCGCAGCAGCTCGTTTTGGATGGCGACGGCAAGAACGCCTTTGTGCTGGTCGATGGCCGCTTGACCAAAGTTGCCTTGGAAGGCGCCAAGCAGGAACCCGTCAAAATTGCGGCGGAAAAGGAGATCGACGGCGCCGCGGAACGGGCCTACCTCTTCGAACACATCTGGCGGCAGGTCCGCGAAAAGTTTTACGTCACCGACCTGCACGGCGTCGATTGGGATTACTACAAGCGGACCTACGCGCGGTTTCTGCCGTTCATCGATGACAATCGTGACTTTGCGGAGATGGCCAGTGAAATGCTGGGCGAACTGAACGCCAGCCACACCGGGTGCCGCTTCATCGCCCAAGATCAGGACCAAACGTCGGCGTTGGGCGCGTTTTTCGATCCGAAGCACACCGGTCCCGGCTTGCAGGTCGCGGAGGTCATCGAGAAAGGGCCCTTGGCGAACGCGAACCCGGCCGTCGCGGCCGGCACCATCATCGAATCGATTGACGGCACGCCCGTGGGCGACGGCACCGACCTGAGTGCGGTGCTCAACCACAAAGCGGGCAAGAACGTCGCGCTGACGGTGTTTGATCCGAACAACAACAACCGGTTCACCGTCACGACCAAACCCATTCCTTTGGGTGAACAGGAAGGCTTGCTTTACGACCGCTGGGTGAAGGGCCGGCGCGAACTCGTCGACCGACTCAGCAACGGGACGGTCGGCTACGTGCACGTGCGGGCCATGAACGACGAGAGTTACCGCGACACCTTCGCCGAGGCGTTGGGCAGAGCAGTAAAAAGGCGCTCGTCGTCGACACCCGTTACAACGGCGGGGGCAACCTGCACGACAACCTCGCCACCCTGTTGAGCGGTCGCGAATACCTGAAGTTTTTGCCGCGCGGCCAGGACCTCGGTTGGGAATCACGGGAGAAGTGGGATAAACCGTCGGCCGTGCTCATCGGCGAGAGCAACTACTCTGACGGCATGCTCTTTCCGTGGCTCTACCACGACCAGCGCATCGGCAAGCTCGTGGGCATGCCGGTCCCGGGCACGGGCACGGCGGTTTGGTGGGAAACGCTGCAGGATCCCTCCATGTATTTCGGCATTCCGCAGGTCGGATTCGTCGATAAGGAGGGCAACTTCATGGAAAGGGTGCAGGTGGAACCCGACGTGCGTGTGACCAACGATCCCAAGAGCGTCGCGGAAGGGCGGGATCTGCAGTTGGAGCGCGCGGTGCAGGATCTGATGGCGGGCGATGCCCAGCATCTGACCGTCCAAAGCCACTGAGTACCCCACCGTTTCGCGACATTCGGGTTGCGAGGCGCGCCGAGCCGGCCTAATCTCCCCGTCTCTTCCGAGGAGTTATAGCTCAATTGGTTAGAGCGCTGCCCTGTCACGGCAGAGGTTGCGGGTTCGAGCCCCGTTAACTCCGCGTCCTTTTCCTGACGCGATTACCCCGCACCGCGACGACGTCGGCAACCTTCGCCGAAAGATCTGGTAGGGCGAGGCACGAGAGGCGGCCGGTAACGGAGGTACCACCCTCGATCCTCTCACTTAATCCCGCTGGACCTGCACGGGCGCGGGCCGTTCGCCTCCGTCCGCCGGCACGATCACCAGGTAGCGCCGGTCGTCCGGTTCGGGTGGGCCGGCCACGGCGCGGCGAAGCGGCCCGAGCGTGTCAACGATCGCCGCGCCAGCCGCGTTGGTTTGAAAGGTGGCCAACGGCTCGAAATCCCGGTAGGGATCGGCCCGGTCGCGCACGAGCCCGAGGCGGTACGCGGCTTTGGGTTTGAGCCCGGTCACCGCGGCCTGCAGCAGGTCGATCGGTCCCTGGTCGTTGAGGGTGACGGTCGTGGGCGCCCCTTGAGTCGGGTCGCCAGGCGGCCCCAGCAACAGGTGGGACGCCAAGCCCGACGCGGCTAACGGTTCGAGGTGAGTCAAGCCGTCCCCGGTCGGCACCGCGCTCGGTACGTACACGAGCGCCTGAGACGATTGCCCCCCGGCGATCCTGGCCTCCACTTGGTTGGTCAACGCGTTGATCACCTCCATGCCGGTGCCATTTTCGAGTGCGACGTAGACGCGCGTCCCGTCACCTGAGGGCCAGATGCCGTGCGGCAGCTCGCCCGTGGGGATGGTGGCGACCAGTTCGGGCGTGTCGGTCGTCGTGTAGACCTTGACCCGGTTCTCGCCGCCGACGGTGACGTACGCGAACTGGCCGTTCTGGTTCCGAACGATGTTGACGTGGTTGGTGATGGGCCCGGTGTCCAGCGTGGCCACGAGGTCAAAGGGAGGCTCCGCCCGGAACACCTGGGTTTTGCCCACGTCCTTCAGGGTGAACCAAACCTGCCGGCCGTCGGGGCTCGCGGCGATGTTGGGCGAGAACGGCGAGGCCTGAGGTACCGTAGCGACGATCTGGTGCGTCTTGACCTCGACCACCTTCGTCTCCGGCGTGAAACTCGAACAGACGAACCCGTACTTGCCGTCGGGTCGGAAGATGGTCATCCCGGGGCCGTTGCCCACGGGGATGCGGTCCTTCTCCTGGTAAGTCGCGCCGTCGATCACCGACACGTAGTCCTCCCCCCGGACGGCAACCCAGAGTTCGCTGCCATCCGGCGTGAAGAACGCCTCGTGAGGCGACCGGCCGACGTAGGTGACGTGCTTGACGTTGTTCGTGGCCGTATCCAAGAACGTCACGGAATTGGACCCGATGGAGACCACCGCCAGGGTCTTGTGGTCGAAGGAAAAACCCAGGCCATGAACGAGCAGTTGTCCGCGGTAGAGCGGGCTCAGGTTCTGGGGCGTCACGTCGCCGAGCCGAATCACCCCGAGCAGCCGGTTGCTGGAGGGGTCGTAAACCGACACGGTGTTGGACGTTTGGTCCCCGGTGTAGACGCGGTCGTGCGCGCTGATCGGGAAGTCAGGTTCGTCGGCACGATGCGGAACTTGGCCCGCCAACGCGATGCCAGCACAAGCCCGCAGGAGAACCGCGGACGCCATCAAGCCGCGAAGTCGACAGTTTATTGAGTGCACCAGTTGTTAAGCTTTTGGTTTGTTGCAGAGAGGTTGCCGTCCTCGAGCGCGGCCCGCATCACCTCGATCTCGGACTGCTGGGTGACGATGATCTCCTGGGCCAAGCGCCGCAGGCGAGGGTCCTTGCCAAAGTGCAGTTCCGCTTTCGCCATCTCCATCGCGCCCTGGTGATGGGGTACCATCATGCGCGCGAAGTCTGCGTCCGGGTTCCCGGAGCAGCGCAACTTGACCATCGCCGCGTGCATCGTGGCCGTGGCTTGGTCCAACGCAAAGTCTGGCGCTGATTTTGGAGCGGCAGGCGAAGTCGTCCGAAGCATCACAGGCCCGAGGGCGAAAGCCGCGAGCATCGAAAGGCTGCACGTGAACCTCACCGCCCGCCTATGGAACGACCTGGGACCTTGGCATCTACCGCGCGGAGAGTAGCTAATCGTGGTTGGGGAGGCCATCTGGAAGCGGTTCATGGGTTACTAAATCCACGGTGACGAACGCCGTGACGAGTCCGCTTGGCAGCCGCCGCCCTCAGCGTCGTGACGCGATTTCCCGGCGGCACTCATTCTTTCAATCGTCTCCCGCAGCCGGGCGGCGTAGCGGTCGAGCGTTTCTTCGCCCCACTCCGGGTGAGCGTCCCGGACGGAGGCAAGCAGCTGCGTCTGCAATTCGGCGTAAGGGTTCTGGGTGGTGGACATCTTCTGGGTATGGTTTGGATGGACGGGCTCAGGCGGCAAGGGACGACGCTGACGCCCGCGCGCCTTCCGGCACCTGGGCGGTAGGGTTCCCCAAACTCAAATCCGGCTCGGGCCGCCACACCGCAGGCCGCTCGCGGCGGGCTGCCTGCCGCTCCTGGAACGCCCGCGACCACGCCGCGTAAAGGCGGAGGCCGCGGGCACGCTCTTCCGCTTCTTGGATGCGGGAAGACTCGTGGCGGGTATGGTCCCGCAGGTCGCGACGCCAGCCGCGGGCCCGTCTCTCAAGGTTTCTTGACAGCTTGAGCGCTGTGCGGATTTGTAAAAACTTTCTCATCAGATGTTGGGTTGATCGTGAGTTTTCGTTCTCTCGGGCGATCCAGGTCCTTTGGTCCAGACCGGGCACCCATTAGGTGATCACGTTTTGCGGTGGCGCGATTTCAGACAATCGGTGATTAAATCAAGAGTCACGCCGTGACGGCTGCTTACCGCGCCCTCGGAACCTCGTTGGTTCCACTTGACCGTGCGGCGCTACGCCGTCTCGACCCTTCTCGTTTTTTGGAGTTGCCGGCTTGGGTATCAGGTTGCGCGCCAAGGAGAGCAAGGACGGTTGCGTCACTCTGGTTCAGCCACTTACCCGATTCCCGGGGAAAACGCAGCGGGGTCGAAATGTCGAACGTTCGAGGCTTCGCTTACGCAGGGTTCGAAAATTTGGCCGCACGCCTCTGCAGGGGACGTTCGGCGCGGCCCTCAACTACCGATCCGGCGAGGCACCTCCGCGATCCGCCTGCGAAATTGGCGGGAGAACCGGGGTCAAAGCCCCCGTCTTGCTTGGGCTTTTCGCGTCGCGAGCGGGAATCTCGAGCGCATCCTACGCCGGTCCTCTACGGCGTAATGATTGCCGTGGGTGGCCCGATCCCTGCTTAAAACCATGGCCAACGGGAAAGTCGATCATGATCATTCACAAAAACGCAACCCACGCTTACTACCCTGTGCCCGGCGCGAGGTTGGGAAACGTCAGCGGGAATCGGAGAATCCGGTACGTTCGCGGTTCCATTCTCGTGACCCGCAGGCGTCCGGCGCGGTGACAAGCAGAAGCGGAGAGAGGCGAGACGGAGAAGTAAACACTCACAAACATGCTTGAGGTGACGACCCTGGCGACCGGCGCTCAACCCCACGCTTGGTGGTCGGGATCCGGCAAGGAGGCCGCCGTACCCGGCCGAACGAGATTACCTGCGGTTAAGCACACCGGCCGTTATCAGGGGAAGGTGCCGTTCAACTACCCAATAAACAAAACATCCTATGGCCAGAGCTGCCATCCAGATCGGTACGACGCTCCTCGCGCTTGCGACGCTCCTGTTTAGCTTGGCTTTCGTAAGCTGAGGCATTAGGCACGTCGGTTCGGGCGTTGGCCGACGAAGGCCGCGGGGAGGCTCACTCGTCGACGCCCGTCGCGTTGACGGGTAAGCTAAACCGGAAGACCGCCCCGCGTCCTCCCTCGTTGGCCGTTGCCCACAACGTGCCCCCGTGGGCCTCGACGATGGAGCGGCTGATCGCCAGCCCCATGCCCATGCCTTGCGCCTTGGTGGTGAAAAACGCCTCGAAAACCCGTTCGAGCGCCTTTTGGTCAAGCCCGACGCCCGTGTCCCGCACGGCCACAACGATGGATCCAGGCCCTGGTTGGCTGGAGCTGACGTGCAACTGCCGGGGTGGATCGGTCGTCGACGCCATCGCCTCGATGCCGTTCATGAGGAGGTTCAGGATGACCTGTTGCAACTGCACCCGATCACCGCACACGGCTGGAAGCGTCGTCTCCAACTCCGCCTGCCACGTGATGCCGTTCCGTCGCACCTCGTCCTGGACGAGCAGAACGACTTCCTCGATGAGGCGGTTGACGTCCAGCGGCGCACGGTCTGTGCCGGTCTTTCGCACCAAGGCGCGGATGCGGGCGATGACGGCGGCGGCGCGCTGGCCATCGCGCACGACGCGGCTTGCGGTCTGGCGCGCTTCGTCCAGGTTGGGCGGGGTCGCGGCCAGCCACCGCAGGCAGGCGCTGCCGTTGTTGACGATGGCGGCAAGCGGCTGGTTCACTTCGTGGGAGATGGAGGCCGTCAGTTCGCCCACCGTCATCACGCGGGCCACGTGGGCCAACTCACTTTCCACCTTGCGCAGCGCGTCTTCCGCCTGCCGGCGCTGAGTCATGTCTCGCGTGATGGCCAGCACCGACCTGACCGCGCCGTGGCCACCGAACTCCGGCACCAAGCGGGACTCCAAATGAAGCTCGCCTTCGGGAGTCATCAGACTCAACTCCTCCGTGACCGGACGCCCGCTCGCGAGCACCCGCTCGAGCGCCGCTTTCGGCACGGGAAGGTTTCGGCCCGCGCCGGCGAGATCGTCGACGGCCTGACCCTGCAGGCTCGCTGCCGGAC